>JBILIM010000098.1:0-6272 GCA_044349985.1 Crocinitomicaceae bacterium | reverse complement strand
TAGGCGAAGCTGATGAACCCAAAGCTGTGGATCCATTTCCAGTACCATTAGTATGGGTATTATTAATCCCCCCTAAACCCGTAACATCGGCAACCCCTCCTCTGAATCCTTTACCTGTCGCAGCTATTTTTGAAGTTCCATTCAGCGTTAAATTTCCGTTAACTTCTACGGCAACTACGCCTCCCGTTGTTCCATTCCATGCTTGAGCTTCTAAATTCATACCGGTATTAATGGTTAAATTGTTAAACCTCGGCACACGAACAATTTGCACTTTTCCTGCCGCTGTATAACCATTTTGAAGGCCACAATTGAGCTGTATCGTATTGGCTCCACCCACATTTACGCTTCTCACCTCTACCAATTCATGCCTTCCAGCATTGTTATAGTTCGTTACAGTTCCCCAAATCCAAGGTTGTGTTCCAATTGGCAAGGTACTATTCCACCATTCTTCTGGCCACGTATAATTTCCTCCCCAAATAGCTGTTGGACCTGTATTGATATTTACACTTGCTCCCTGCATTTGAATAATCATAATCAAATCTCCTGCTGCCAAAGCAGTTGTAAAAAAACCGCCGGTTAGCGCACTATTTGCGACAGAAATGGTTGTCGCTCCAACTGCCGCATCAGTCGATAAAGTTGTATATGTGTTGATTATATATGGAGACGTGGTTACTGTAAAATCATTGTTTTTACCTCTCTGTGCAAAAGTGCATACTGGAAGAATAAAAAATATACCTAAAAGGGCTTTAATAACTCGAAAATTCATATAGTTTGGGTTTCCTCGAAAGAAGACGAATTTAAGAAGAAAAAGTTGGCATTATTGAAATTTTAAATTGATTTCATTAACAATATTTGCAACTGCGGGACAAACCATTGTATTGAGAATTGTTAGATCCGCAATTTGATAATTATTTTTTCGATCCGTATGCGGATATTCACGACATGCCAAAGGCCTAACTTCGTAGATATCACATTTATTATCAACTCCCAAAAAAGCGCAAGGAGAAGATTTTAAAACCCAATCCTGATCTTCATCAAATTTTAAATAATCATTAATGAATTCGGATTCTTTCATCCGCAAATGTTTTGCAATTCGTTTTACATCTATATCCCTAAAAATTGGGCTTGTAGTTTTACAGCAATTTGCACAATCCAAGCAATCACGTGTTTTAAATTCCTTTTCATGCAAAGCATGAATGGTATTATCCAATTGTTGTTTTTTTTTCTTAACAATTTTTAAATACGATTTTTTGTTTGAAACAAAATCCTTTTTCGATTGCTCGATTAACTTTAAATCCTCTGTTTTCAATTTCGTCTGATAATTAAGTTTGGTTCTTTTCGAACTTAGTATATTTGACTGTTAATTTATAAAATTAAGTGGAGAAATTTGATCTTATTGTTATTGGAGGAGGACCTTCGGGATATGCCGCAGCTATGCGTGCAGTTGACTTTGGGAAAAGAGTTTGTTTAATCGAAAAGGACAAAGTAGGAGGAGCAGGGGTTTACAATGGTGCTTTAAGTTCAAAGACTTTATGGGAAATCGCTAATAGGGTTAACAGTATCAATGAAATGATTGTTCCCATGGGTCGAGCACCATTTGAACTGGCTTGGGATGATGTAAAAAAAACGTTGGCAGAAGCCGTTTTCGAAAGGAAATTTCAGTACTCGTGTCACATCAAGCTCCTTCAGACCGAAACCATGAAAAAGTTGCTAAGTTATGAAAGAGGATTGGGCACAATGGTATCGAAAAACGAAATTTCAATACACTATGAAGGGGAAGAAAAAAGGGTCTGGGGAGAACATATTATTCTGGCATCCGGAAGTAGACCGCGAAAAGTTGACAACATAAATGTTGACGAAAAGTCAATTCTCACGAGTAATGGAATTGATCAAATTGATGATTACCCTGCGAGTCTCGTAATTGTGGGCGCTGGAGTAATAGGATGTGAGTACGCTACCATATTCTCCAATTTTGGAAAAACAAAAGTTTACATCATAGACCGACAAGAACGGATACTTCCATTTGAGGATGACGATATTTCGAGATTGGTCGCAGACAACCTTGTTAAAAAAGGCGTAACCATTCATTCTAACGCCAAACTCGAACGTATGGAAACCATCGATGGAGAGGTAGAATATGAACTATCCTATCCGGATGGAAAAAGAGAAATTATTCGCGTTGAAAAAGCCTTGTTATCCATAGGGAGAATCCCAAATGTTGAAGGTTTAGGGTTGGAAAAAGCAGGTGTACAAATGTCACAAAGAGGTGTCCATATTGGTGACGACGACACACGAACAAACATCCCAAATATTTACGCAGTTGGTGACGTATCCGGAAGAATTGCATTGGTAAATATGGGAGAAATTGAAGCCAGACATGCCGTTGAAAAAATGTTTGGAGGTAAAACTGAGCGACTCAACTATGATAACATTTGTACCATAATGTTTTTAAATCCAGAAGTTGCGGCAGTAGGATTAAATGAGCAACAATGTATTCAGCAAAACATTCCTGTCAAAGTGGTGAAACTCGATTTCTCATTGATTACTAGGGCGATTGCGATGCGAAAAACTCAAGGTTTCTTTAAAATCATTGTAACCAATGACAAAGAAATGCGCATTCTCGGTATGCGTGCTGTAGGCGAACATGCTTCAACAGCGATTCAAGCTGTCGGACTTTTGATCAAGCTGAATATGCCAATCGAAGTGCTTTCTGAACTCATACACCCTCACCCTTCAATTGTGGAAGGTATTCAAGAATGCGTGCGGATGTTATTAAACAGATCGATTTTCAAATCATCTGTATTTAAAGATAAATTAGCTTGTTATTCGCTAGTTGATGGCGTAAAAACACCCCTTGAAAGGCTATAATCTTATTTACCCTTCAATTCCATTGCTTTAAGCGTATTGATCATTAAAGAAGCGATGGTCATTGGCCCAACACCACCTGGTACAGGTGTTATGTATGAACATTTTGGAGCAACCTCATCAAATTTCACATCCCCTTTTAATCGCCAGCCCCTTGCTCTTGTTGCATCTTCAATTCGTGTTGTGCCTACATCAATAACAACAGCACCGTCTTTTACCATATCAGCTGTAACGAAATCAGGTTGACCTATTGCTGCAATTAATATATCTGCAGATTGGCAAATTTCTTTGAGGTTGTTGGTTTTACTATGTGCCAACGTCACCGTACAATTTCCAGGATCGGCATTTCTACCGAGCATTATGCTTAGCGGCGTACCAACAATATTGCTACGTCCAATAATGACACATTTCTTACCTTCTGTTTTGATGTGATTCCTTCGCATTAGTTCTACAATACCGGCAGGTGTTGCAGGAAGAAATCCAGGTAAATTCAAAATCATTTTTCCCAGATTGACCGGATGAAAACCATCCACATCCTTCATTGGATCGATAGCCTGGGTAATTTTCAACTCATCAATATGCTTTGGTAAAGGAAGTTGAACGATGAAACCGTCTATACTTTTATCTTCGTTTAATGACTGTACTTTAGCTAGAAGAATCTCTTCAGGAACGGAATCATCGTATCGAATGAGTGTACTCTCGAATCCAATTTGTTCACATGCCTTCACTTTTGCGGCCACATAGGTTAACGAACCACCATCATTTCCGACAAGAATCGCTGCCAAATGTGGAATTTTTTTTCCTTCTTTTTTCCGAAAAACAACGGCTTCTGCCAATTCTTTGCGAATTTGCTCTGAAGTAGACCTTCCATCTAATAATTGCATAGAACCAATTTTTTTGCAAAGATAAGTCTAAGCAACGATTATTCTCAAAAGATTAATTGGTTTTATGAAATGCTATGTATTTTTGAAGAAAAAAGTACATGTTAAAACGCTTCATAATTATCTTCGTCATCAGCCTTCCTGGTTTCGTTTGTTCTCAAAAAATTGAAGGAATTGAGCTTGGTCTTGATGGATTCTTTGGTGCTTCAACAATGGGAGGATCATTCGGTTTTGGACCTAAATTAGGGTTTCGTATGCATGAAAATTTAATCCTTGGTCCTTCTTTTCGTTTTCAAAGAACTTGGTCAAAGAATAACTTTACTGGGCAAGAGTTTAGTTTTAACAATTATGGTGGAGGCATTTTTATTCACGGCAGGTATAAAAACACAGTGTATGGAGGAGTTGAAGCTGAAGTCATGAGAACCGCAAATCTGTTTGTAGATACTTCGGCTGTTTTTAAAAGAGTTGTGCCTACCGTTTTTCTTTGTGCAGGATTTTCAAAGGAATTTAATGAGAAGATACGATTGAACGTCGGTTTGTATTACGATATCATCAACAGCCTCAACAGCCCGTTTCGCACGTCATATGTCATGACCATTAAAAATCCTGAAACCGGACAAATAGTGCGGTACATCCCAATGATATACCGCATTTCTATTTTTGTACCTCTCGGTAAACGTTAACTATTAAAATCCACCGCCAACATTTGCTGGTGCTTGAGGCATTGGTGCTGCAAGACTACCTGCTTTTCCGAAATTCAACAATTCGATTTCGAAAAGTAAAGCTGCCCCAGGACCTATTTCGGCTGGCGCTTGATCACCGTATGCCATTTCAGCAGGAATGAATATCTTGTACTTGCCTCCTTTCTTCATTTTTTGAAGTCCAAAAGTCCAACCCGGAATTACCTGAGCCAAATTCATTGCAATGGGTTGCTGCTTAGGATCCATTTTCTTCATTTCATATGAATTCTGAATGGTTTCACCTTTAGCATTTTTTAAAATGTATTCGATTTGAACATCATCAGAAGCACCAGGCGAACCTCCAATTCCTGGTTTTAATTCTTGAATCACAATTCCATTGTCAAACACTTGTGCCCCTTTGATTTTTTTAGCTTCCGCCATCATGGATGCACTTAACGTTTCGTTTTCGGTCTTAATTACATCATTTTTAGCCTTAATCTCTCCATTTACTTTGGATGTAAAAATATCGAGTAGACCTTTTTTCTGTGCTTCAGTTATTGCAAGTTTTTTATTCAAAAGAAAATCAGAAAAACCTTTTTTAAGCAATGAAATATTAAATTCTTCAATTTTATTCAGTCCTTTCATTTCGTTATAGAAGCCATAACCAATTATTTTCCCGATACATTCAGATCCTTCTTTAACGTAAGCTGTATTAAAATCTTGACCATAAGGCCCCATCAATTGTTTTAATACATTTTCGCATGCCTCCGGATAGGTTTCATTGATATTGGATTCAAATCCTTTGATTGCCATTTCCTTATCCAAACTTTGCTTCAAATTCTGATTGGCATAAATTGAATTCGCGTATTCAATTCCAAATGCATAGGATAAGCTGTCTTTACGATTTACCAATTTAACATCTGAAGGCGTTGCATTTTCAGCTTCTTCAGATTCAGAACCACATGATGACAATGTCAAAAAAGAAGCAGCAATAAGATAAACAACTGTATTTTTCATATAATTTGTAATAATTCTACGTCAAAAATAAGCGCACTAAATGGTTGAATTGGTCCACCCGGATGAGGATGCGCACCATAAGCCAATTCTTGAGGGATATACAACCTGTATTTCGACCCTTCATTCATCAGTTGAAGTGCCTCGGTCCAACCTGGAATTACTTGATGAACACCAAACGTTGCAGGTTCACCTCTACTTATCGAGCTATCGAACACCGTTCCATCGATGAGTGTTCCATGGTAATGTACAGAAACCGTATCCTGTTCGCTTGGTTGAACACCAGATCCTTCTGTTAACACTTCATATTGCAATCCAGATGCGGTCGTTTGAATATTTGGTTTGGTTTGATTGTCTTTAAGAAATTCCTCACCTGCAATTTTGTTGGCAGCAAATTTAGCATCTCCTACCTCTTGCAAATAATTTTGAATAATTGCATTCGCTTCATCTGGTGAAAACTTTGCTTGTTTTCCTGCAAATACATCGGCTATGGCTTCTGCCATTATTTGTGGAGAAATCGCTTCGAGGTCTTGCTGTAGCAAACTCCCTGCGATACTCATTCCAACGCAGTAGCTCACTGCTTCTATGTCTTTTGTCATTTAATAAATTTTTGCAAAGTTAAGGATATATCTGCTTGGTTGAAAAAATACTTTATTTCACATTTGCAAACAACTTATAACCTCATCCAAAAAATTAAAAAGAGAAAGCGAAGGCCTCCTCTTTCCTGAAATTAATTTCAATTATTTGGAAAAATCAAGGTTGTATGTTATTCCCAATTGAAGGGTATGATTTCGTTCAGCTTTTATTCCATCTGTCTTCACGATATACTGAT
>JBILIM010000097.1:0-6317 GCA_044349985.1 Crocinitomicaceae bacterium | reverse complement strand
GACAGAAACAGCTTGAAAGTATTGAATTTCAAAGGAAAAATGGGGAAATCAGATTTTCTTGTTGATTTTTTATACCATTGGAATACCTCATTCGACGAAACTCAAAATTATTTGAACCTGCAATCTGAATATTTTGACATCGATGAGATCATTAACTACAATCCAACACCCGTAAAAGATTCGAATACAATTCTTGATCATCGAGCTGGATTCAGTTTTTTTGATTTACCGTTCCGGAACCTATCTACATCTGTTGAAATCAAATCGCTAAACTACCATCATCACTTGCTTAACGACTTTAGACTTCATTTTGATGCCAACAAGAGCAAATTAGTTCGTCTGCATCAACTGAATTTTCAAACTGAAGAAGGAGCCATTGTCATGAATGGTATTTTGAATGCCAGTGATAGAAACAATATTAGTATTACGCCATATCTTAAAATAACTCACCTTGATTTGGATAAAATGATGCTTAAATTCGACAATTTTGGGCAAGAATATATAGTTTCAGACAATTTACATGGATACTTTAGTGGCGAAATTACCGGAAAAATACATCTTCATCCGGACCTCATTCCAAAAATTGAAGACTCCGAATTGGCATTAAAAATGACCGTAACTGAGGGAAAAATCGAAAACTTTTCACCTTTGAGAGCGCTTGAAGTTTACTTTGAGGACAAAAATTTAAAGCGAATAATTTTCGACACCTTACAGAATGAAATCAAAATCAGTAATGGCATTGTAACTATTCCAAAAATGACCATCAATTCTACCCTCGGCTTCATGGAAATCAGTGGTTTACAGAGCATTTCTTCCAATCTCGAAATGGATTACCTCATTGCAATACCTTGGAAAATGGTTGGAAATATTGCAGCAAACAAACTATTTAAAAGAGCAAAAGGCAATGAAAAAGAGGAAGATGATATTCAATACAAAGATGAAAAATCCAAGTTTATTTACGTCACGTTAAAAGGGAATATGAATGATTTTGAGGTTAAATTGATTCGAAAAAAGCAAGCAGAATTGGATGCTTTGTATAACGAATCCAAAGGAATTGACTAAATTATTCCACAATTTTTCAAAACCGCTTCAATAGAAGCAAATGTATTATTCAAAAAAACACCTATATTTTCTTCTTCGAACCAAACTGCTTGAGTAATGCCTTCATCTATTTGGGGTGTAAGTCTTTGTTTTTCTGTCAAATGAAATTGATACCAAAACGTTTTCTTTAAAACTGGACTTCCTTTGTATTCGTAGGTGTGATACGTAACAGTTAATGGTTTGACATATTGTAAATGCTTAACGCCGCACTCTTCTTCAATTTCTCGCATTGCACCCAAGATAGGATCTTCATTTTTTTCCAGTTTACCTTTGGGTAAATCCCACTTTTCATTTCTGAATATAGCTAGAAAACTATTTTCGCAGTCGACGATTCCTCCTGCAGCTTCAACCTTATCAAAGGCTTTTAAAAATTGCCTCCAAGAGTATTCTACATTTTCACACAAAACAAAAATTATCGAGGATGAAGGTAATATTTTCAAAAAATCTGCGTAATTGTCAAAACTCAAAATTCTCGATTCTACAATTGAAACGCGGGAATTGTTTAAATCTTGTATGCAATCCGTTAAAAGGATTTTCTTATTGTCAACAAAAACTTCGTACATTTGAATTATGATTTTCAACAAAGACAAAGCATTAAAAGTAGCAGAATTTTTATTACAAATTAAGGCAATAAAATTACAACCTAAAAATCCTTACAAATGGGCTTCGGGTTGGAATTCACCCATTTATTGTGACAATAGAATTACACTTTCATATCCCAACATCCGTACTTTCATAAGACAGTCTTACTCCGAAGCAGTGCTTGAATATTTTGGAAAACCGGATGTAATTGCCGGAGTGGCCACTGGTGGACTTGCTCAAGGTGCGCTTGTTGCACAGGAATTGGGACTTCCATTTATTTATGTTCGAAGCGAACCCAAAGCACATGGAATGGGAAATCAAATAGAAGGCGCATTTGAAAAAGGTCAAAAAGTGGTCGTAATAGAGGATTTAATTTCAACAGGAGGCAGCTCAATTAAAGCCATTCAAGCCCTTCAAGAGGCAGGTTTAGAAGTTAAAGGGCTTATTGCCACTTTCTCCTACGGGTTTAAGGTAGCTGAAGAAAACTTCCAGAAGGCTAATTGTCCTTTTGTTACGCTCACAAATTATGAGTTAATGATTGAAAGTGCTCTTAAAAAAGAATACGTTACAGAAGCAGATATGGAATCCTTAAAGCAATGGAAAGAAGATCCAGCTAATTGGTTGAAATAATATGAAAATCAAAAGTCAACCTTCACACGTTAATGCCTCGATTCATCAACTAAAAGATTTTTTGGGCGACTGCAGAAACATAATTCACCTCCTTCCCCAAGACCAAGTTTCGGATTGGAATGCAGAGATAGATTGGTGTTCTTTTAAAGTGCAGGCCGGAATCATTATTACCTTAGTAAAAGATGAAAACGAATCAGAGCTGAATTTAATACGCCTGAAATCTGGTGATAAATCGCCCTTCCCTTTTAAGTTGGTAATTTATTTAGAGGAAGAAAATGAACAAACAAAAGGATATATTGAATTTGATGGTGATGTTAATGTATTTCTCAAAATGATGATTGAACGCCCTTTAACCAACTTATTCAATACCATGACTGACAATCTTAAATCTTACTTTCAGGATCCCAAATGACCTCTTTTATCCCATAAAGTCGAATTTCATCCGCTACTGAGATTTCCAACAATCCATTATCTCGAGCACCAATTACTTTTCCCAAAAATTTCCCTGATTCATCCTCGAATTCAACAAAACGGTTCTTCATAAAAAGCATATCGTTGTATTTGGAAAACAAGACATTAAAGTTTCCTTGGTTCATACTTTCGAACCAATGATTTAGATGAACTAACGTCTTTAACAACAAATCGAATGGTTTCATTTCATTTAAAAGAATAGCTCGAATACATGTTGCATTCACTCCTTCAGGATAACTATTCACATTTAAACCAATACCAACAATTGAAGCCTTAATGGCTGCACCTTGTACGTAATTCTCAATTAGAATACCTGCAATTTTTTGGTTGTTAACATAAATATCATTAGGCCATTTGATTTCTGCTTTGATACCGTAATCGCTTAAAACATCAATAATACCCATTGAAGCAAAACATGTAATGTAAAACTGTTGCTCAACTGCCAATTTGTCTGGATAGATAATCACAGAGAATGTAAGGTTATCACCCTGTAACGAGAGCCAATTTGAACCTCTTTGGCCCTTTCCTAAAAACTGATCATCTGCCATTATTACAGTACCATGAATACAATTACCTTGCTGAACCAAATTGGCAGCATAATTGTTGGTAGAATCAACGCTTTCAAGATGAATTATTTTAGAACCAATCTTCATAGAATAACGAATTGAATGCAAGTTGCAGTGGTCAAAATTAAAATTTAAAGTTAGTTTTGTATTACGTTAAATTAATGATTTAAAAAATTGGCTCAAGATTTCGATTCTCAAACCCTTTGCGATAAAATAGTTGAAGGAATGCAAGACAACAAAGCTAAAGATATTGTTGTTTTGGACTTACGTGATGTACGTGGTGCTGTATGTGATTTTTTCGTAATTTGTAGTGGAGAATCATCAACTCAAGTTGAGGGTATAAGTTCCTCCGTCACACGTACAACGCGAAAAGAACTAAAAGAAAAACCTTGGCACGTTGAAGGTAAAACTAATGGAGAATGGGTTTTACTAGATTACGTAAGCGTGGTTGCACATATTTTCTACAAAGATGTGAGAAATTTCTACGATCTTGAAGACCTATGGTCCGATGCCGTAAGAACTGATATACCAAATTTAAACTAAGGATAATTAAAAAAAATGTCAGACGGAGAAAATAAAAAAAGAAGCCCCTTTTCAATCTACTGGATTTATGCCATTATAGGAATTGCTATAATAGGCTTTCAGTTATTCATGAGTAATGCGGGTCGCATTACGCTGAAATCATCAGATCAGTTCATTGAATTGGGAATGCAAGGCTTCATCAAAGACGCTAAAATTGTAAATGCTTCAAGGGTTGACTTCACCATTGAAGACAGTGGTAAAGATTTCATTAATAAGCAAACTGGACAAAATTACAAAGCCATTCAACAACGCTTGAATGAATCCGGCAACGTTAAAAAGGGAGATCCAATTTTTGAATTCAAAATCATCGATGCCGGTAACTTTGAAAATGAGGTTAAAATTATTAATGATACCATCAAAAGTCTCAATAGCGCTAGAAAACTTCAAGGCAAACCCGAATTAAAAAAAATTCAATTGGAATATGTCGATGAGATAAACTACCTAGGTAATATTGTCAGTTTCTTGCTCCCTATTGTAATCCTTGTTGCCATATGGATGTTTGTCATGCGGAGAATGAGTGGCGGTGGCGGTGGCGCTGGAGGACAAATTTTTAATATCGGAAAATCTAAGGCGCAAGTATACGAAAAGGGCAAGTCAACAAACGTAACTTTTAAAGATGTTGCAGGCTTACAAGGGGCAAAAGAGGAAATTGTTGAAATTGTTGAATTCTTGAAAAATTCAAAAAAATATACTGAACTCGGTGCAAAAATTCCTAAAGGTGCGTTACTCGTTGGACCTCCGGGAACAGGTAAAACCTTATTGGCAAAAGCAGTTGCGGGAGAAGCCAAAGTTCCTTTTTTCTCCTTATCCGGTTCTGATTTTGTAGAGATGTTTGTTGGTGTTGGAGCTTCACGAGTTCGAGATTTATTCAAACAAGCGAAGGAAAAAGCACCTTGTATTATCTTTATTGATGAAATTGATGCAATAGGACGAGCAAGAGGAAAAAATGCGAATTTTGGATCCAACGATGAACGTGAAAACACGCTGAATCAATTACTTACCGAAATGGACGGTTTCGGAACCAATTCCGGTGTGATTATTTTAGCCGCCACTAACCGTGCTGATGTTTTGGATAGCGCTCTTATGCGTGCAGGTCGTTTTGACCGTCAGATTTATGTGGACATGCCTGATCTCAATGAGCGAAAAGAAATTTTTCAAGTACATTTGCAGCCCATCAAATTGGCCACAGGAATGGACGTTGATTTCCTCGCCAAACAAACCCCAGGTTTTTCCGGAGCAGATATTGCCAATCTTTGTAATGAAGCAGCATTAATTGCTGCGAGAAAAGACAAAGCATTCGTTGAAAAACAAGACTTTTTGGATGCTGTTGATCGAATTGTAGGTGGATTAGAAAAGAAAAATAAAATCATTACGAAAGAGGAGAAAAAAGCCATTGCGTTTCACGAAGCTGGACATGCATCCATTTCTTGGCTACTAGAACACGCCTCTCCTTTGGTCAAAGTAACTATTGTTCCAAGAGGTCAATCGTTGGGAGCAGCATGGTATTTAGCTGAGGAACGAAGCATTACAAGAACGAATCAAATTCTTGATGAAATGTGTTCAGCTCTTGGCGGAAGAGCTGCCGAACAACTCATTTTCGGTCAGATTAGTACAGGTGCTTTGAGTGATTTGGAAAAAGTCACTAAGCAGGCATATGCCATGGTAAGTATTTATGGTTTGAACAAAAGAGTCGGTAATATTTCTTTTTACGATTCCAGAGGAAGAGACAGCTTTACAAAACCTTATTCTGAAGAAACAGCGAAAGTAATCGACGAAGAGGTTAGTAAATTGGTTGAGGAGCAATATCAAAGAGCGCTGCAAATTTTGGAAGAAAATAAAGACAAGTTGATTCAATTAGCAGAGAAATTACTTACTTCAGAGGTTCTTTTTAAAGAGGATTTAATAGAAATATTTGGAAAGCGGCCTTGGGACAAAGAGGAAGAAGTGTTGATTGAAGAAAAAACAGCTGATGTAGTTGAAATTTCTGATAACGATACTTTGGATTTACCCACAGAAAAGGTAGAGGCTCTTGAAACGGAAGATAAGACGGCAACTGAAGAAGCACCAGAAGATACCAAAAGCACTTCAGATAATTCTGAAGGCTAATTGTTAGAATGCCGAGTGATGAAAACCCTAATTATACGTTCATTAACCGGATTACTCTTTGCGACAATGATTATTGGTTCCATTATTTTGGGCCAGGTACCTCAAGCAATTGTTTTTGGTTTGTTTGTTTTGATTGGCCTTCATGAATATTTTACGCATTTTTCAAAGAATACAAATCCTAAAATCTTTTATTCCTCTATTGCAATAGGAATAACTGCCTATACCCTGCTCATTCTGGATGGTATAAATCATTTAAGTTTTCCTTTTTTCACTATTATC
>JBILIM010000096.1:0-6322 GCA_044349985.1 Crocinitomicaceae bacterium | reverse complement strand
CAAAATTTCTGTCAGCGATAAAATAAGTTTGAAAATTGGGCCAAATAATGGCGGAAAAATAATTGAGTCTGCATCAGGCATTAATGCTGCCCCATCAGCAGATGCAACGGAGTATACAGTTCGTTCTAGTGGAAAAGTGGAGTTGCCAGTTGTGGGCAATGTGCACGCCAAAGATTTAACGATTGAACAATTTGAAGATACTTTAGTCAAATTGTTTTCTGTTCAATATAAAGATCCATTTGTTCAAGTTCAGGTAGAGGTTACCAATCAACGTGTAATTATTTTTCCAGGTGGTGGTGGTGATGCCAAGGTAATTCCCTTAACGGATGCCAACATGACACTAATGGAGGTTATTGCATCGGCTGGAGGAATTGCTGAAAGAGGCAAGGCAAGTACCGTTAAACTTATTCGGAAAGATGGCGAAGGGAGAAAAATTTACCAAATGGACCTTTCCACTGTTGAAGGCCTAAAATATGTAGATATGATTGTACAAGCAAGTGATTACATCTACATCGAACCAACAGACGATTTGGCTAAAGAATTGGTTAAAGAAGTTGCTCCTGTATTGGCAATTCTTTCAAACTTATTGATATTATTTACCTTATTAACCAATTAATCTTGAGTAATAAAAGCATAATTATAAACAAGGAATTTGACGCTTCAATATTTCGAACCATATTGAAACGTTATTGGTGGTGGCCATTGTTTTTTAGTATATTGTTTGCATCGTTTGCGTTTTTTTTCTTGCGTTACAATAAACCTGTTTATGAGTCAACGCTGGTATTGCAAATTGGAAGTCAGGACAACGCAAAAGATATTTTATCTGTAGAGAATGTAAATGCTAAAACGGATAATGTCTCCTCTGAGATAGAATTGCTTAAATCACAATTTCTTTTTGAAAAAGCCGTTGAACGTATCAATTATAATGTCAGTCTCTTTTCTAAGGGGCAGCTTTTGACAGAGGAAAGGTACAACACAAGTAGCTTTAATGTGCAACCTTATTCCCTTTTGGATTCGACTTTAATCAACTTACCCATCTATGTAGATTTTGATGGCAAGCTTGTGTCCTTATCCTATGATTTTAATGGGAAGAAAAATAAAGTAAGCGGAAAACTTGGGGAGCATCTTAAAAATGAGCATTTTGACATCGTGATAAAGGCGAGTAGTTTGGATTTTTTTAAAGAAGATTCTGACGAAAATGAACTTTATTTTATGTTTAACAGTGTGCAATCCTTTGCGAGTAGGATGTTGCCTAATTTAAGTGTTGAGGCGCTCGATCCTGTAGCAAAGACCATTCAAATTAAGTTTCAGAATAATAATGCGTTGCTATGCCATGACATCACCTTGGGTGTGGCTGAAGCTTTTATGGAGTATGACCAGCAATCCAAGAGAAAAAGTTCCGAAAATATTTTAGCTTTTATTGACCAACAGCTCGATTCATTATCAATGGAGTTGAAGGTTTCCAAGGACAGTCTGATGAATTATCAGCGAAAAACAAATATTCCTGACCCAGATCAAATAAGTACTTCTCTTTCTTCCAATATAACAAAGTTGCAGGATGAGTTATTTATAATAGAAGATGAAATTAGATCTTTGAGTACAGTGAGTCAAAAGCTGAAATCCGAGCCCAATCGTCTTGATGTTTATCGTTTAATTCCTGAGATGCTCGGGAAAAGCTATGAACAATCCTTGAGTTCCCAACTTACAAGTCTGCATGAACTTCTTGAGAAAAAGGAGGATCTTCTTTTTAGTGTTACCGAGGGCCATGAGGAGGTGGTGCTAATTGAATCAAGAATACAATCCAAACTTTCTTCAATTCGTAAAAGTATTAATGTTATCTTGGATCGCTTACTTTCTTCTGGTCGGAGTTTAACTGCAAAAATTCAAAATTTTGAAGGCGACTATTACGAATTGCCCGAAAAGAAAATGGAATTCAGCAGATTGAAAAATATCCAAGATTTAAATGATAAATACTACACATTGCTTGCAGAAAAGAAAGTAATGTATGCTATTTCCGATGCGGGTTATGCGTCAGATAATCGAATCCTGTCTAGGCCTGCAATAAGTGATACACCTGTGTCACCGAACAGAAAGTTGATTTACTCGACATTTGTCATGTTTGGTGGGCTCCTCGGATTAAGCATCATGTTTTTTAAGTATTTAACATTCAACGAAATAAATGTAGTGGATGATTTAAAAAATTTGTTACCGAGTCAGGTGTCAATTTTAGGCGGTATTCCTTTGGTTAAAAGCAAAGAAAGTTTTTCTAAAATAATGGTTGGTGAAATGCCGAAATCAATCCTGGCAGAGGCCATGAGGAAAATTAGAACCAATTTGAGTTACATTCATCCGGATTACCAAACCATTGCCATTTCTTCATCTATTTCAGGTGAAGGAAAAACATTTGTAGCCCTTAATTTGGCCGGCATAATTGCCATGTCCGGAAAGAAAACAATTGTTTTGGATTTGGATCTTAGAAAACCAAAAGTCCACCTCGGATTCAACGCAGAGAATAATTTTGGAATGAGTGGTCTCATCATAAATCAATACGATCTCACACGTTGCATTCAGCATTCGGAATTAGAGAATTTAGATTTTATTACGGCTGGTCCTATTCCGCCTAATCCGTCTGAGTTGCTTTTGAACAATAGGTTTAAAGAAATCGTTGAAGAATTGAAAAAAATATATGATGTTGTAATTATTGACAACCCTCCAGTTGGTCTTGTTTCAGATGGTATAAAGAACTTGTCAGAAGCCGATATCCCAATCTATGTATTCAAATCGCATTATTCAAAACGCGTATTTACCTATAGAGTAAAGGAATTGTTTGAGCTGCAAAAAATAAAAGGTTTAAATGTTATCCTTAATGGAGTTAAAACGATGAAGAATAATTCATACGGCTATGGTTACGGCTATGGTTACGGCTACGGTTATGGTTATGGGTATTACGACGAAAATAATGGTACTGAACATATCGCGTGGTGGCGGAAACCAATGGTTTGGATACGAACTATTTTTAGAAGAAAATGATTGCGACAAAATTAGAAATAGAAGGCTTGATGTTGTTTCAAGTAAGGCAATTTGCTGACGATAGGGGCGTATTTTTTGAGTCATACAATCAGAACGATTATGCAGCTCATATTGGAAATGATGTTCACTTCGTTCAAGATAATGTTTCCTTTTCTAAGAAAAATGTGCTTCGCGGGCTGCATTTTCAATCTCCTCCTTTTGCTCAAGGTAAATTGGTTTCGGTTTTGAAGGGTGCTGTTCTTGATGTTGCCGTAGATTTAAGAAGGCATTCAGAAACCTATGGTAAGCATCTTCTTGTGGAGCTTAATGCAGAGAACGGTCTTCAATTTTGGATTCCTCCTGGATTTGCTCACGGCTTTCTTTCCTTAGAAGATGAAACTATTTTTTCGTACAAATGCACTAGCTATTACTCCCCGGATCATGAAAACACACTTTTATGGAATGATCCATACATAGCTGTTGAATGGCCTATAAATAATCCAATAATTTCGAAAAAAGATGCAATTGGTTCAGATTTTATTACCTTTGAATCGCCCTTTTAGTTTTAGTTAGTGTCGTGCAAATAACTGATTTAGTGTTAGGTATAGGTTTTTTTATAGGTGGAATCATCATTTCCCTTATATGCAATCGTTTATTACTAACGTTTTCACAAACCTTAGGTATCCGAAATAAAAACGATGTGATTGTTCGTTGGAGCAACCAATCCAAACCTTCTCTTGGTGGTGTGTCTTTTTACATTGTTTACATTTTTTCAATTTTTGCCTTCTCGGTTGTTTTCTTTGAAGAAAGTATTTTCCAAAACAGCGTTTTTACAGGTTGCTTTCTATCGGGAAGTTTGGCCTTCTTGATGGGGCTTGCGGATGATGCATATAATACCAAACCCTTATTAAAACTTTTGGCTCAAATTTCTTGCGGAATTACTTTTGTTCTTTTTGATATTCAAATTGATTTGTTTCATTCGTATTGGCCAGATGCCATAATTACTGTCGTGTGGGTTGTAACACTGATGAATTCGCTGAATATGTTAGATAATATGGATGGAATAACCGGTACCACCGTATTATTTGTTTTTCTTTCATGTCTTGCGGCTTATTTCATTTGTTTTCCAGATGCAATTAGTTTTTGGTCGCTATCACTCCTGTCTTTAATTGGTGGATTACTTGGCTTTTTATACTTTAACATACACCCATCTAAACTTTTTATGGGAGATGCAGGAAGTCAGTTCGTAGGGCTAATGGTAGCTTTTTTTACGATACATTTCAATTGGAATTTAAGCGCAAAATTTCAAGTGGATTCATGGGCAGGTATGATTTTAGCTTTGATTGCATTGACACCTGCTGCCGCTGATACGCTTACCGTTGTAATTAATCGTTTGAAGCAGGGAAAATCTCCAATGGTGGGAGGAAAAGATCATACAACTCATCACCTTGTTTACAGTGGCTATACAGACAAACAAGTTTGGATCGTATTTTTAATTTTGGGTATGCTCTCTTTCCTTATCTCTGTTTTGATAATTTTTCTGATTAAAAATGGCTCTGTAAGTTATATACCGCTTTTTGTAATTTATTTTTTAGTTGTTTTTATATACCTATACAGGAAAACCATTCTGTTTCCACAGCCAAAAAATAAGTAGTGATTGCACTTATTTGTTATTCTCTTGAAATTTCTCAAACTATTTTATTAGTAAACTGTTTTAATCATTAGAAATCAGGATTTAATATTTAGGTTATATATAAATTTGACCTTTTCTTGTTCTCAGTTAATAATGGTAAATACTAAAGAATATGTCTGACCAATCCTGGATTGAAATCTATGGTGCGCGCGCTCATAATTTAAAGAATGTTGATTTACGGATTCCACGAAACAAATTGGTCGTTTTTACGGGCCTCAGCGGTAGCGGGAAATCTTCGATGGCATTTGACACCATATTTGCTGAAGGGCAAAGACGTTATTTGGAAACCTTTTCGGCATATGCAAGACAATTTCTTGGAGGATTGGAAAGACCCGATGTTGATAAGATTGAAGGTTTAAGTCCTGTAATTGCTATAGAACAAAAAACCGTTTCAAAATCTCCACGTTCTACAGTAGGAACCATAACAGAGCTCTATGATTTTTTTAGATTGCTTTATGCTCGGATTGGAACAGCATATTCCTTCAACACCGGAGAAGAAATGGTGAAGTACAACGATGATCAAATCGTAAATCTCATCCTTGATCAATTTGAAAATAAAAAAGTACTTTTTCTGGCCCCAAAAGTAAAAGGTCGAAAAGGACATTACCGAGAGTTGTTTGAACAACTTTTAAAAATGGGTTATACCAAAGTTCGTATCGATGGCAAAATCCGTGATATTGAAAAAGGTATGCGCCTTGATCGATATAAAATACATGATATTGAACTTGTAATAGACCGTTTGCTCGTTAATGAAAAGGATAAGAAACGCATTTATGATGCTATTGTTTTATCCATGAAATTAGGTGATAAAAGTATGATGGTGATAGAGCATGATAGCGATGTCGTAAGGCATTTTAGTCGCCTTTTGATGTGTCCAACAACGGGAATATCGTATCCGGAACCGGAACCAAATTTATTTTCATTCAATTCACCTTATGGCGCTTGCCCAAATTGCAGCGGTCTAGGAGAAGTTACAGAGGTATCCATTGAAAAGATCATTCCGGATTTTAATAAATCGATTAAAAACGGTGGTATTGTTCCGCTGGGGGAATTTAAAAAAGGTTGGATATACGATAAGCTCGCACACGTTCTTGAGCCTGAAGATGTTCGAATTGATACCCCATTAATAGAGTTCTCTCAAGAGCTGATTAATAAAATACTCTACGGCAATGAAGGCTTGAATGAACGCACTGATGCGTCCACAACATTTGAAGGGATCATTAATTTTATAAACCGACATGCGGAAGGAAGTTCTGCGGCAGTGCAGCGATGGGCGCAGAGTTTTACCAACAAAACACAATGTCCATCATGCGGTGGAACCCGATTGAAAAAAGAAGCCCTGTTTTTTAAAATACGGGATAAACATATCGGCCAAATTTCAGAGATGGACTTTTCTGAATTAAGCTCCTGGTTGCAAGATATTCGAAAGGAACTTAATGATAACCAACTAAAAATTGGTGCTGAGATCTTAAAAGAAATTGATAGCCGTTTGCGGTTTATTTTAGATGTTGGTTTAGAATATTTAACGTTGAATCGACCTTCTAAATCTCTCTCGGGTGGAGAAGCACAGCGCATTCGTTTAGCTACCCAAATTGGAACGGAGCTAATGAATGTTTTATA
>JBILIM010000095.1:0-6333 GCA_044349985.1 Crocinitomicaceae bacterium | reverse complement strand
CTCACAAGCTGAATGAATACCCTCATACAATTCTTCTAAGGCTTCGACTGGAAACTTACTAGATACTGCCAAAGACAACGTAATTTGTTCAGCGGTACCATTCATGGCACAAATATCAGAGACATTCACCGCAACGGCTTTGTATCCGAGATGTTTCAATGGTGTATACATTAAATTGAAATGTACTCCTTCGATCAGTGTATCTGTGGAAATCAACAGAGCATCGTGTTCACCGATATCCAAAACTGCTGCATCATCCCCTATCCCCTTTAAAGTGCTGGCATTTGAGCTGTTAAAACCTTTTGTTAGGTGATTGATTAATCCAAACTCTCCCAATTCTTCAATACCTGTTGTTCTGTTATCCATCCTAAGTTCCTTTGCGCAAAGATAGATACTCGTAATTAAAAACCGCGTTTGATTTTAAATTATACGCCTTTGAAAAATAATAGAGGTGGAAAATATCTCATCCCTAAAATTAAATTTAAGAATAGCGCGGTGTTCCTGAAGAATGGTGAGTATCAAATTCAATTTCAATTTTTCATTTGGATCGGTGGAATGTTCAGAGGAATATATTACATCTTTTTCTAGAATTTTATCTATACTTTCTGAAGGGATATCTATTTTTATCGTTTCTGAATTTTCGGTAGTAAATTTTTGAATTCGGATTTGATTTTCCGATTTTATTATTGAGTGTGTCAAGATAAATTGAAGCAGTAACGTAAACATATGTTTTAATTTCGATTCTTGACCAAAAACAAAAGCGTTCTTTTCAATTTCATTTTTACAATTAATTTTATTCTTGACAATCCATTCGTTTTCAAAGATTTGATTTATTAAATCCCTTATTTGAATATTACTTATTGTTTCTGCTTCATCGCGGTTATGAATGGATTTAATTTCATTAACTACTTTTTTAACGGTATCAACAGAAAGAACTACCGAATTAGAAAATCCAAATATTTGTTGGATATTGAAGAGTAATTTTAGTGTAAATAAGGGTGAATCCAATTGTGCAACCTCCTCGATTTCCAACCTTGATGTTAATTGTGTTTTCAGTAACCAATGTGCAATATCTGTAAGTAAATGCGCTCCTCCAAACAATTCCTCAACAATTGGTTCAATTTCCTTTATTTTTCTCCATTCTTCAAAACCAAATCGATGTGTAGGTAAATTCCCCTTCAAAACTATTTTACGAACAAATAGCAAGTCACCTTGGGTCAATTCAGTCGAAGTAAATCCATTGCAAGCTTCACTTATTTGATCGGTTATGGCTTCAATACCAGATTTTATTATTGCCATTGGAGTATTCAATTCATGAGCTACACTCCTCGTCAGTTCTCCAAAAATTGCTTTTTGTTCTTGTTCAAAAACAATTCGAGCCAATTCCGTGTTTTCCTTAGTCTTATTAAGAATCTCCTGTTCAAGGTTTGCATTCAGAACAACAAGTGCTTCTTGAAGTTTTTCCTTCGCTTCTTGCTCTTTTAACTTGTCAATTCGATTGGCTACCAATTGAGAAACAGTTGTTAGAATTCTAAGATGTTTGTCTGAGAAAAAATTAGCATCAGGATGTTCGGAATCAATTACACCAATTACCTCGTTGTTTCTGTAAATTGGAACTGCAATTTCTGAAAGTCTTACTTCGTCATCCACTATATATCGAGGATCCGCAGAAGTATCCGCTATTTTTTCATATTTACCTGTATGAGCTACTGTTCCAACAATTCCTTCACCGATATTGATTTGAATAGGATTAGAAATATGACGATCTGAAGGGTTTTTCGGTCCATGTGCAGCTTTTTGAATCAAACAATTATTTTCAGCATCAACCAAATAAATAATACACTCATAAAAACCTAAATGTGCAATACAATTTTTAGTTAAACTCCATAGAACTCCTTCTACGCTATTTTCATTAAAAAGAGCTTGGGAAAAAATATTAATGGTTTTCTCAGCTTCTAATTCTTCTTTTCGTTCTTCCTCAATTTGTAATTGAAAGGTAATGTCACTTAAGAAAATTAAGCCGAAATTTTTATCGGATTCTTTTATTTGATTAAAATTTGCCCTGAAAAAAGAAAGTGCTGTGTTTTTGTCTTTTGATTGAAGAAAATAAGGTTTGTCCGTAATTTTTTCGGGTTCGTTTTTCAGAGAAACTATAAAATTTTTGAAATTTCTGCCGTCAATAAATTCTATATAATCGAAAATATAGCTACTACCGCATTGTTCTAGGGTAAAAGAAAATTTTTCACAGAAAATTCGATTTACTTTTTCTATTTTCCCATCCAAGTCGATCAACACCACACCATCAATAGCACTTTCTAGTATGGCCTCGTTTGTTTTATCTTTTAGCTGTAATTCATTTAAGGCCTTTTCCAATTCTACGGTTCTTTTTAACACCAAAGATTCTAATTGCTCTTTCTGGTTCTGTAGTTGACTGATTTCATAACTAAATTGAATTCGTCTAACATCCGAAGCGTGCTTTTCAGAATGAATTCTTTCTTGAAGGGAATAGAAGATTTTAAATTTTTCTAAAGCATCTTCTTTTTTATTTATTTTTTCATAGCAATAACTTAATACTTCGTATAGAGGAGCAATGTCTTCAATATCATTATTTAAATCCACTTTCCTTAATACATTTTCGATTATCGCTATCGCCTCCGAATACCCGTGTTCTTTAATTTTAATTTTTGCTTGATATAAGCATACGGTGTATAAAATCCCTTGAAAATCGATTTCTTTAGCATTTTTCTCACTGCTGTTCAGAAATTCGGTGCTTTTACCAATCTCATTTATTAAAAAATATGCTTCACCAAGGTTACACGTAACAACTGAAAGCATTCTTTGATTCGTTTCGGGGGTAATTTCGAGACAAGCAATAAAATAATCTATCGCCGTTAAATAATCTCCGAGTCGCGAGTAGGTATCTCCTGTATTATTTAATGACCGCATGTAGCCATCGACGTCTCCAATTGTTTTTCGTATTTGTAGACTTTTTAAATTTACTTTGAGACGATTTTCTAAATCATTGAGATAGTTATAAATAAACCCAAGGGTGTTGTATACAAACGCTTGATATTTTAAATCTTCCTTCAGTTCAAAAATCAATAGCGCCTCATTAGCTAAAATAAAGGCCTCAGTATAGTTTCCTAGAAATTGTCCTGAAAAAGAAGTCGCAGCCTGAGCTAACGCCTTCTGAAATGAATCGTTTTGTTTTTCGTATTGGAAAAGTAATTGTGTACTTAATTCATATGCTTCAGTTGGATTAACTGGCGCTATTTGAACGATTTGATCGAATTTTTCTTCTATTGATAAAGGCGAACTCACATTTTATTTTTTGTACTTTTCAAATCAAGTAATTACCCCGATAATAAAAACTACACAGATTTGAAATAATTCAAGAATATTATTTTTAATCTTTCAGTAACTTATTTGTAAGTGCTTTAACTTTAAAAACACAATTTGACATTGCGCAAAAGGAAAAGCATAAGAATAGTAGTATTTTCATTAACAGCAATTAGCAATAATTTAAAAAGATTAATTTCTAAAATAGCAATTAAAATTAAAATGGTAATAAAAAATCCCCTTAGATTTAACAAAGGGGATAACACTGAATCTTATAAATCATCTTTCTTCCCATGTAGTAGTAATGTAATCCATTACTTCTTCCATTGGAATTAATTCTTGGTCTTTAAAATGTTTTTTAGCAAATTTTTCTGTTTGATTGTAAAGGCTTTCGTCATCATTGTAAACAGCATCATCCATATTTGAAATAACCACGAATACCAGTTTACCATAGAAATATTCTTCCCCAAATTGCGCAACAATCTCCGATTTGTTATCAATAAAATAGATCAATCGCTGGTCATCATAACCGTTATGAAAATTATAAATCATGTCAAATTTAATGGACTGTTCAACCTCTCCAGCATCAGCAACTTCCCAAAACGCATCAACCACTTCATCTATTTCAACCTGATCATAACCGCCATCAACCATACTCAACGCATAATCCAAAAGAAACTGAGGTTCTCTATTGCCGTCGTTATAAATGGCCTCGTTTTTCTTCCATGGAGAGGTTTCAGGATACAATTTGTAATACGCCATTTCACCAAATTGAATAAATTCAGCAATGTCAGTAATCGCACCATCACTTCGGTTCAGAACATTACCTTCTGAATCTAAAATCAAAAGACACGGATAACCTGAAACTTCGTATTTAGAAATGAATGAAGCTGATGATTCGGCATCACCATCGATATTCATGCAGATAAAATTTTCATTGAAATAGCTCGCAACATCATAGTCAGAAAAAATTTCTTTATCCATGTGTTTGCACCAACCGCACCAATCCGTGTAGGTATCGATAAAAATGGGCTTGTTTACGGAAACACTTTTTGCAAGTGCTTTATCCATTCCAGGAAATTTAGAGAATTTTATTTGACCAAAGGATAAATTGATGCTTGACAACAAAATAACAAGCATTATAAAGATGGATTTTTTCATAGTAATAGGTGAACAGTTAGTTAAGAGATAATTTTTATCTAAAGTAGGGATTAATTCATTAAACTTTTGGGTTGTTGCTTTTTTCAGGCAAAGCTAAATAGGTCCAATCTAAACCGTACGCTTGGGGATTGGGCATAGCACCCAAGACGTGACCAATTATTTGACCATTTTGGTTGATTACAAAATTGGTTCGTCCTTTTCTACCGTCATGAAATTCCCAAGTGTAAAATCCGGAATTTCCTACAATTTCACCTTCACCAATCCACCCATCACCCGAGATCTCAAATTTATTTTCATGAAGGGGCGTAATTTGCATAGTAGTAACTACTTCACGTTGTTCATAAAAATGAACCAAAGAATACGCTCCTTGAATCGGAATATTATCCGTTTGACCGAATCCGAAACCATAAGAAAGGAATGTAATAATAGGGACCAAAAACTTTTTCATCATTCTAATTTTGAAATTACCAAGTAGGATTACGATTCAATTTGTGAATTGTAACTCTTGATAATACGATTGTAATTAAAAAAGTTTCAAAAAAAAAAGAAGTCGATTGACTTCTTTTTAGTTGGCCCACTAGGGCTCGAACCTAGACTCTTCTGAACCAAAATCAGACGTGTTGCCAGTTACACCATGGGCCAATTACATTCACCTTTAATTAAATTAAAACGATTGTGAATTGGATTGCAAATTTAGAACAAAAATCAAAATAGGAACAAAATCTTAAAAAATAAATTTTCAAAAAATACCATTTAAACAACCTACTATTGAATATTTTTAAGTTAAATCTAAGAATTCGATAATATATATTTTAAATTCGCGTGTCAGAAATTTATGACTTAAGATTCGAAATCTAAATCTTTTTTTAAAATGATTAATAATTATAAAAGTTGGAATACCTATTTGGGTTGGTTTGTTTTTCTAATCGCCACTGCGGTTTATTTCATAACACTCGAAGACACGGTAAGTTTATGGGATTGCGGTGAATACATCACTGCTGCATACAAACTTGAAGTGGGTCACCCTCCAGGCGCACCACTTTTTATGGTTCTTGGTCGGTTATTTTCGTTTTTTGCAGACCCGGAGAGCGTTGCTATTTGGATAAACAGACTATCGGCTATATGTAGCTCGATGACCATTTTGTTTATGTTTTGGACAATTACCTTGTTTTTGAAAAAAATGGCCTTGACGAGAACAAAAGAACTTTCAAATGGTGATGCCATTGCCATTTTCGGTGGGGCTTTGGTTGGATCTTTGGCGTACACTTTTTCGGATTCCTTTTGGTTCTCAGCAGTTGAAGGTGAAGTTTATGCTATGTCATCGCTTTTCACAGCTGTTATTTTCTGGGCGATTATGAAATGGGATGAAGAAATGGCTGAAAAATCCTTGACACAATTAAATTCCAATTCATACACGGACCGTTGGTTGTTATTGATTATGTTCTTACTTGGCCTAGCAATTGGGGTCCACTTATTGGGAATTCTTGTCGTTCCAGCAATTTGTTTTGTTATTTATTTCCGTTACAAAGACACCGTATCTCCTAAGGGCATCCTCATCACGGGCATACTGTCCATTGTAATTCTTGCCTTTATTCAAGAAGGTGTAATACCTGGTTCTATTTCGTTGGCATCCTCGATTGAGGTTATGTTTGTGAATTCCTTTGGACTTCCATTTTTCTCGGGTACCATCTTCTTTTTTGGCCTATTGACTTTTGGATGTATTTGGACCATTCGATATGCACGAAAAAACAGCAAAAAAATCCTTTACAATGCCACGATGGGCTTTATTTTGCTTATGATTGGATATGGTTCTTTTGCTGTTATTGTGATCCG
>JBILIM010000094.1:0-6344 GCA_044349985.1 Crocinitomicaceae bacterium | reverse complement strand
AAGCTTAACATCTGCGGCCCAGGTAGATTTAAGCGAAGTTTCCACTACTAATATTAGTACTGTAGCTGATGAAGATAATTCTTATGAAGATTGGTTCGAAATTAGAAACAACGGCACACAAGATTCAGATCTTAATGGTTACTGGTTAAGTGACGACATTAATAACCTTCAAAAGTGGCAATGTCCAAGTGAAATCTTAAGTGCCGGTGAACATAAATTGGTTTTTGCAAGCGGTAAAAATAGGACGCCTTCAATTGATCATTACGAATCAATTATACTGGCAAATAGTATTTGGACCTATTTAGTACCTACAGCCGAGCCTGCTGCTGCATGGAGGCTACCTGGAACTACCTTAACAGGTTGGAATACAGGAGCTGGAGGTGTTGGTTTTGGAGATAATGATGATGGCACTACAATTCCAACGTCTACAAGCGTTTACCTTAGAAAAAGTTTCAATCTAACTGCAAACAACATCGCTGAAATGGAACGACTAATTCTGCACATGGACTATGATGATGGATTTGTTGCCTATCTAAACGGAACTGAAATCGCAAGAGCAAACCTGGGTACCGTTGGTACTTTAACAGCCTACAATACACTCGCTACCAACCACGAAGCTAACGGGTATCAAGGACTTGCAATAGATGACTTTGAAATTCCTTTTTCGGTATACAGTACATTACTTGTCCCAGGGGAAAACGTATTGGCTATCCAAGTTCACAATACTACAGCTACTTCAACAGATTTAACCAGTAACGCCTATTTATCAGCAGGATTTAGCGGCACAACAATAACCTTTAGCAATACCCTACCTTGGATGAATTTGGTCCCCAACAATAATTGGCACACCAACTTTACCTTAAATTCAGGAGACAATCTATTTTTTAGCGATCCCAATGGCGTATTAGTAGGCAGTGTTGCATTGACTGCATTGCCGGTGAATCATTCATTGATTAACTTTCCTTCAGGATGGTGCATTTCACCAACACCGACCCCTGCAGTTGTAAATCCAAATACGTGTTACAGTTCTTTTCTTGAAAAACCAATTGTTTCGAAGCCAGCAGGAATTTATGCCAGCGGATTTAAGGTTGCACTTTCAACAATACAATCCAATGTTGAGATAAGATATACCCTGGATGGCTCGATTCCTACAGCGACATCACCGCTTTACGTAGACTCCATATCAATTGCAAATACACGTGTACTCTCAGCAAGATGTTTCGACCCTCTACAAACTGTACTTCCAAGTTTGGTGGAAAAAAACACCTTTTTGATCAACGAGGCTTATATTGGCTTACCTGTTATTTCCATTTCCACAGATAGTCTTAACTTGTACGATACCCAAACAGGAATTTATGTTCTTGGTCCACCAGATTACAATACAAATTATCCGTATTTCGGGGCTAACTTTTGGGAAGATTGGGAACGTTATTCGTATATAGAATACCTAGCAACAGATAGCACACAGAAATTTGAAGGTGCAATCGGAATCAAAATACATGGTGGATGGTCAAGAGCAAGACCTCAGAAAAGTTTCCGAATTAAATGCCGTGACGATTATGGTATGAGCAAAGTGAACTACCCGCTAATCCCAGACAAACCATTTATAACAGAATATAAAGACTTTAATTTACGCAACGGTGGTAATGATTACGATGGAACGCGTATGCGTGATGCTTTCATGCAAAGGTTAACCAAAGAAACCAATTGTGATTATATGGCATATACTCCAGTTCTCGTTTTCTTGAACGGTGGTTATTTTGGAGAATATGAACTAAGAGAAGTTCTGAATAACGACTGGGTTGAAAATAATTTCGGTTACGATGCAGATAGCGCTGACGTGTTAACAGAAAATTATTTAGAAGGACTCAACGCAAACGACGGAAATTTGGATGCATTTAACGAAATGTACAGTACGTTAATGGCTGCTGATCCAACAAGTTCAACATTCTTTGCTTTAGCCGATTCATTGATTGATTTGGAAAACTTTGCAGACTATATCATCGCTGAAACCTATTACGGTAATGGCGACTGGAGTAACACCCAAGCAAACAACATCAAATATTGGCATTATCCTGGCAAAAAATGGAGAATGATGTTAATGGATTTGGATTTCGGATATGGATTGTATGGTGCTACTGCAAATGATAATTTCTTAAATCAATCTGTAAATAACGCCAATGTATATCTCGATAATATTTGTAATAAGTTATATGCAAATACCCAATTTAAAAATTACTTCATTGACAGATATGCCGATTTAATCAATACCATTTGGCAACAACCTAATGTCGTTAATATGGGTAATGCTATGATCAACGAAGTGGCACCTTGGATACCAAGACACCATACCAGATGGTCAGGAAACATGACAAACTTCCAAAATACCATGAACAACATGTTGACATGGAATCAGAATCGAATTACGGGTGCCCGAAACGTTGTTCAGTCTTTCTTTGCATTAACTGGGCAGGTTACTTACACCTTGGATGTTCAACCTGCTGGAGCTGGAAGAATTCATATATCTACAATTGAGCCTGGAACAGAAACCTACCCATGGTCTGGCGTATATTTCAAAGGTGTTCCTGTTCAAATTAACGCCATAGCGAATCCTGGTTTCACCTTCGATCACTGGGCTCCAAATTCGCTTTTCCAATCCAATATCTACAGTGATTCTTTGAATATCACACCAACAATTAATGCCGCATTCACCGCATGGTTTACCGGACAGGCAATCAATGAACCGTTTGAAGTAAGCGAAATCATGTTCAATGCGGATAGTACCATTGACGGAGGTGATTGGATTGAGATTTACAATCCTTACAACACGGAAATTAATATTGGAAACTACGTTATTTCTGATTCTAATTATTTCCACAATTATGAAATTCCTTTCAATACAAGAATTGCTCCGGGAGAACGAATTGTGGTTTGTAGTGATACTTCTCAGTTCAGTGGAATCTATTCAAATGTATCCTCAATATTAGGACCTTTAGATTACAAGCTGAGCAATTCAAGCGAGACACTTTTCTTTAAAAACCAAGAAGGTGAAATGGTTAAGGTGATTACCTATACTACAGGTGAACCATGGCCTCTCGGCGTGGATGGAATGGGAAGATCAATGGAATTTGACGGACTTCCTGCTTCGGAAAATGATCCATATTCGTGGTACCCTGGCTGTGTTGCTGGCTCTCCTGGAGAAGCCTATTTTACTTGTGACAGCTTTATCGTTGTCAATGAAATCAATTACGCATCCTCTGCCACTTCCGACGCGGGGGACTGGTTCGAATTGAAATCCTTTACATCTAATCCTGTTGATTTATCCGGATGGACAATAACGGATGAGAATGCTGCTGTAAATTATGTTGTTCCAAATGGAACCGTAATTTATCCAGACTCAACATTGGTATTTGCTCGTGACATGACGCTATTCCAAACTATACATCCAAATGTTACCAACGTTGTTGGTCCTACGGGTGTAGCTTTAGGTGGTACAGATGTCGTTCGCATGTATGACAATACAGGAATTATACAACTATCTGTTGCGTACTCCAATTCTTTAACTTGGCCACAAGAGCCAAACGGATTAGGTACTACACTTGAATTGGTATCCGCTTCCGGAATAATGAACGAGGCTGAAAACTGGTTCTCAGGATGTCCTAACGGTTCTCCTGGAAGAGATTTCTTACCAGGATGTGGAGCTGGAATTGATGAGTATGCAATGAGTACCTTCGTTATCGCACCAAACCCTGGAACAGATATCGTGAACATTATGTCCAATCAAAATGGTGTAATTGAGTTTCTTGATTTAAGTGGTAAAATTTTGTTGAGTCAAGACAAATTGAATGAAAAAGAAACGGTAGATGTTTCCAATTTCAAAGCTGGGATGTATTTGGTGAGATTGAATGGTAAGGTAGAACAGTTCATCAAGATGTAAAAATTAATATTTCTAAATAAAGAGAAAGTGGTTGAAGGTTCTTCAGCCACTTTTTTTTAATCGTTAATTTCCAAAATTTACCCGCCTTTAATTTTGAGGATTGTAACTTTGGTAACGTTACTTCTAAAAAAAGAATCCTAGATTCAACAAAATATTCAATAATGAAGAAACTTACATTATTTGTTTTTCTTACAGCCTCCCTTTTGAGTTATGCACAAACCATTCCATTCGATTTTGAGGTAAAAGTAATTCCAAAGGCCATTCCGAATCTACCTGGCGTTCATTCCTACGCTTATGCTCAATCGAATGGAAAATGGTTAATTATCGGTGGAAGGCGGGATGGATTACATGCCAGACAGCCTTTTAACGCATTTCCTGAGTCCAATAACAATACTGATATATTGGTGATTGATCCTCAAAGCGATCAAATTTGGTCTTCATCACTGAATCAATTACCCGCTTCAATTGCGGAACAATTACAGTCTACAAACATGAACTTTCATCAAGTTGATGATACCCTTTATATTATAGGAGGTTATGCATTCAGTCAAACGGCTCAAGATCATATCACCTTTCCAAACCTAACCTCAATTATAGTTAGTGATTTAATAAATGCAGTAATAGCTGGAAATTCAATTTCATCATTCTTCAAACAAATTACGAATCAAAACTTTGCTGTAACAGGAGGTCACCTTGGGAAAATAGGAGATACTTTTTATTTGATAGGTGGCCATAGATTTGACGGCAGATATAATCCAATGGGAAATGCAACATACACCCAAAGCTATGTAAACGGAATTCGGAAATTTGAAATTGATAATAGCGGAAGTCAGCTCAGTATTTCAAATTATTCAACAATTACAGATCAAGTTCATCTTCACAGAAGAGACTATAATTTGGTCCCACAAATCTTCTCCAATGGAGAAGAAGGATATATGCTTTCGTCAGGTGTATTCCAGATAAATGCTGATTTGCCTTTTCTTTATCCTGTAGATATTAATTCGTCCGGCTATAATCCGATTACTTCATTTAATCAATATTTAAGCAATTACCACTCTCCTAAAGTTGGCATATTTGATGTCCAAAACAATTCGATGCATTCACTTTTTTTCGGAGGTATGAGTCAATATTACTATAACAATGGCAATCTTGTTGAAGATGTATCTGTTCCATTTGTTAAAACAATTAGCCGTGTTTCAAGAGATGCGAATGGCAGTTTACAGGAGGTCGTATTTCCTAATGAAATGCCCGAATTATTGGGTACAAGTGCCGAATTTATTGCAAACAAAAATATAGAACATAGTGAAAACGGGGTATTATTCATTTCATCCAATTCACCAGACTCATTGCTTATTGGACATATTCTAGGTGGTATAAAAAGTACAGAATTAAATCCTTTCACGGTGAACAATACAAACGTAACATCCGCGTTCAATGGTCTCTTTGAAGTTTGGTTAAAAAAAAGTGTATTGAATGAGGTTCAATTAATCGATGGATCAAATCCTTTTAATGTTTCAATTTATCCAAATCCCGCACAAAAACAAATGGAAATTGAAATAGTAGCACCATTCGCAGGAAGTTTAAATTTATTGATTACGAATATTGACGGGCAACTCGTTAATTCCAAAAAATTTAATGTTACTCAAAATGAAAAATTGATCATCAAAACGGATGAATTGAATCTTAATGAAGGAACGTACTTTTTTAACTTTGTTTTTGACAACAAATACAGCCGAATGGAAAAATTAATAATTTTTAATTAACGACAACTCTGACTGGTTTCAAATCCAATTCATCGAATAATAAAAAATAAATTCCAGACTCTAAATTCCACTCAATTAGCTCATTGGAATAAATGGTATCTCGAATAAGTTCTCTTCCATTCTGATCCATTACCCTTACAGATACTTCGTCCATTGGTAATAGTATTCTTAGATGTCCATCTGTAGGATTTGGATAAACCTTTACTGCATTATTGTCAAATTCACCAATAGACAAATCGCCAACACTGACACAATCCGATGTGTCTGAACATCCATTTGCTAAAGTAACAATAACCGCATATTCTCCATTAATTGGAGGTGTGAAATTCACTGAAGTTGCTCCTGGAATTATGGTCAATGAAGGACATAGTAACCATTGATACAATGCATTAGTTTGCAAACTTGAAATTTGACCGTTCATATACAAGAGACCATTATCAGGAGCAGCAGACACGGTAATAGCACTATAGGATGTGTCACAACCGGTGGCATTGCACGCTACCATTGTAATTTGATACGTTCCAGGATTATCGTAACATATAGTGGCAGGGTTGGTTAATGTTGAAGTAGTTGAATTACCTAAGTCCCATGAATAGGTTGTTCCTCCGGTTGAAGTATTATTAAATGAAACGCATGAACCTGCG
>JBILIM010000093.1:0-6375 GCA_044349985.1 Crocinitomicaceae bacterium | reverse complement strand
ACGCAAAAAAAACAGGGTCATCAAATTGATAACCCTGTTTTAACATTATAACTTTTGGACTATTTTTCTTTGTCCATTTTTTCTTTTAATTCAGCTAAAGCATCCAAATCACCTAAAGTAGACTTTTCAGTGTTCTGATTGATAGCTTTTACTGCCTGAGAAGTTGCTGATCCGCCAGATTTCTTACCTGAAGCTTTTCCAGATGTTGTTTGACGATCTTCACCTTCTTCAAATGTACGTGTATGAGAAACAACAATTTTCTTCGACTCTTTATTGAATTCAATAACTTTAAATTCTAAAGTTTCTTCAACCTGAGCATTAGAACCATCTTCTTTCTTCAAATGTTTTGAAGGACAAATTCCTTCGACACCGTATGGTAAAGCAACGATTCCGGATTTGTCTTTGTTCTCAATGATTGTTCCTGTATGTAAAGAACCTTCAGTGAATACATTCTCAAATACATCCCAAGGATTCTCTTCCAATTGCTTGTGACCTAAAGAAATTCTTCGGTTGTCTCTATCAATTTCTAAAACAATAACCTCCATATCGTCACCTACTTTGCAGAATTCAGACGGATGTTTGATTTTCTTTTGCCAAGACAAATCTGAGATATGAATCAATCCATCAACACCTTCCTCTAATTCAACGAATACACCGAAATTGGTGAAATTGCGAACTTTTGCATGGTGCTTAGAACCAACCCCATATTTTACTTCAATATCGAACCAAGGATCTGGCATTAATTGTTTAATACCTAAAGACATTTTTCGTTCTTCACGATCTAAAGTAAGAATAACAGCTTCAACGGTATCTCCAACATTCATGAAATCTTGTGCAGATCTTAAGTGTTGAGACCAGCTCATTTCAGAAACGTGGATTAATCCTTCTACACCTGGTGCGATTTCAATGAACGCGCCATAGTCAGCCATAACAACAACTTTTCCAGAAACTTTATCACCCACATTTAAATTAGCATCTAAAGCATCCCATGGATGTGGTTGAAGTTGTTTCAATCCTAAAGCAATACGCTTTTTGTCATCGTCAAAGTCAAGGATTACTACGTTTAATTTTTGATCCAATTCAACGATTTCCTCAGGATGATTAACACGTCCCCAAGACAAATCAGTAATGTGAATTAGACCATCAACACCACCAAGATCGATGAACACACCGTAAGAAGTAATATTCTTAACCGTTCCTTCAAGAACCTGACCTTTTTCAAGCCCAGATATAATAAGTTTTTTCTGCTCTTCAAGTTCAGCTTCAATAAGCGCTTTGTGTGATACAACAACGTTTCTAAACTCTTGATTGATCTTAACTACTTTGAATTCCATGTTCTTACCAACATAAACATCATAGTCTCTGATTGGCTTAACATCGATTTGAGAACCAGGTAAAAATGCTTCGATTCCAAATACATCAACAATTAATCCTCCTTTAGTACGACATTTTACGTATCCAGTAATTACCTCACCCGTTCTTAAAACATCATTAACGCGGATCCATGCTTTGTGCATTCTAGCTGTTCTGTGAGATACAACAAGTTGGCCTGTTTTATCTTCTTGACACTCAACATACACATCAACAGTGTCTCCTGCTTTCAAGTCGGAATTGTAACGAAATTCAGATGCAGCTACTACACCTTCTGATTTGTAACCAATGTTAATGATTACCTCTTTTTTAGTTATCAAAACAACTGTACCTTCAACTACTTCTTTTTCGTTGATAGAAGTAAGTGTCTGTTCATATTTGTCTGATAATTCGGAACGCTGAATTTTTGTGTAGCCGTCTAATGCTAAAGCATCCCAATCGAAATCTGCAGCGCCTTCATGCTGCGTGTTTGTTTTATTTGCCATTTGGCTTTTTTAACTTGTATTTCGAATTCCTGGATATTCGAAAGAAATGAATACTAAACCTTTACCAGGATTGGCTTTCTCTTTGAGGGCGCAAAGATAATGTTTATTTCAATAGAAATGAATCGGTTCAGCAAAAAAAAAGAGTCCAAAATTGAACTCTTTTTAAATGTTTTGAAATGGTAATTTATTGCTTTAACGCATCTATTCGTTTTTTATATTCCTCTGCTTTAACAGTATCTTCCAAGTTTCTTGAAATTTGCCATAACAATGTAAGGACCTCCAAATCATCTGTTTGTATTCCAACATATTTATCCAAAGGAATTAAAGCTCTTTTGTAGATATCATTAGCATCAGCTAAAAGTTTTTTATAATCAGGATGTTTGTATCCTAAAGTATTTGCCGAGTCTTGAATATTACCTGCCCATGAAATTAAAATGGCACCGAGCTGATAAAGACTTTTTTCATAAACTGGATCCAATTCTAAGGATTTGTTAAGTGCTTCTTCGGCTTTGTCAAATTTGTTGGCTTCAGAGTAAATTGTTCCAATAACATAATATAAATCTTTATTATTCGGGTCTCCCGCTATAGCTTCATTTAATGCTGCTTCTGCTCCTGCATTATCACCTGAAGCTATTTTGTTGTTAACCATTTCCTTAATAAGACCTTGGTCTAAAGGATATTTTTTCCTTCCCTCGGAAACAATGTTTTCAGCTTCGGTAATATTTCCAGTTGCTCTGTAACAATATGAAACCATACTGTAGATATCAGGTGCATTGTAATTGTAAGTTGCACATTGGTTATAGAGTCTAGCGGCGTTAGCTAAGTCTCCACTTTTCTCGTAACATAATCCCGCATTAAAAATAGAAACGGTATCAATCTCTTCAATCGTACTCGATAATTTAGCTCCTAGTTCGTAAACTTCCGCAGCCTCAGCATAAAGTTTTTGCTCATAACTCATGTTTGCGGCCATTGAAAACAAATTTTTCTTGTTTGCTATGGTTTCTTTCAAATCAGCTTTATAGGTTTTAAAAACTTTACCTCCAATAGATTTACTAACCGAGTAACATGATTTAAAAGCACCTACAGCTTCTTCAATATATTTGTCGCTGATTTCTTCAATTAATAAAGAGTCCTGGCTGTAAGCCAATAAATAACCTAAATAAATCTCACCTTTATAAAATAAAGTTTTAGGACTATTTTTTGTTTCATCATTTGAAGCCGCCTGGTCTATAGATGTTTTTGCATCTGTAATACTTTTCTGGGCTTTAACAAAATCCCCAGAATATAAAGCTTGATTGAATGCATTAAATGCAATCGCAGCGTCTGTTTCAGCTACTTTTTGAGCAAAAGATAAATTACACATTGTAATTATCCCGAGTGTAAAAAGAATTCTCATTTTAAATTTTTTAATGTTAACATTTATTAGATTCAGAAAATAAATTATTCCACACCGCCGTCTTCAATATTCGTGCCGAGGTCGATGTCCTCAATTGTATTTTCGCCATCATGCTCCTCATCTTCTTCATCCGATCTTGGTACGCGCGCAATCGCAGCAATTTCAGCGTTTCCTTTTAGGTTAATCAGTTTCACGCCTTGAGCTGCACGGCCCATTGTGCGAATCGTATCAATGTGCATACGAATTGTAATTCCAGACTTCGTAATAATCATTAAATCTTCTTCGTCAGTCACATTGAGGATAGATAATAAAGGACCTGTTTTCTCTGTGATGTTTAACGTTTTTACACCTTTTCCGCCACGATTTGTAATTCTGTACACCGGTTCTTGATCTTCTGGATCGTTTAGATACGTTCGTTTCCCATATCCTTTTTCTGAAACAACAAGAATGGTTGAGAATACATCATCAACACATATCATTCCTACTACCTCGTCTTTTTCATCTGCAAGAGAAACACCACGAACACCTGAAGCATTTCTACCCATTGGTCGAACTGTTGATTCGTTGAAACGGATGGCCCTTCCTGAGCTTGTAGCAAGAACGATTTCATTTGATCCGTTGGTTAGTTTCGCTTCCAATAGTTCATCGTTATCTCGAATTGTAATGGCATTGATACCATTTGAACGAGGTCGAGAATATGCTTCGAGCGATGTTTTCTTAATAACACCATGCTTAGAACACATAATAATGAAATTGTTTTCGACGTAATCTTTATCGGTTAGATCTTGGACCTTAACATATGCTTTAACCTTATCGTCTTGAGGGATATTAATCAAATTTTGGATTGCTCTTCCTTTTGATGTTTTATTTCCCTCAGGAATTTCATAAACACGCATCCAGAAGCAACGACCTTTTTCGGTAAATACCAAAAGGTAATTGTGATTCGTAGCAACGAAAAGATGCTCTAAAAAGTCTTTATCCCTTGTTGCAGATCCTTTGGAGCCCATTCCGCCACGGTTTTGAACTTTATATTCGTTCAAACTGGTTCGTTTAATATATCCCGCATGTGAAATGGTAACCACTACCTCTTCATCGGCGATAAGATCCTCCATACGCATTTCACTTGCTGCATACTCAATTTGAGATCTTCTTTCGTCGCCATATTTCTCGCGAACTTCGATTAGCTCATCCTTAATGATTTGCATGCGTCGTTCTTCACGATCAAGAATATCTTTAAGGTCGGCAATTAATGTCATTAAGTCATCATACTCAGCTCTCAATTTATCCTGTTCCAAACCAGTAAGTTGACGCAACCTCATGTCAACGATTGCTCTTGTTTGAATTTCAGATAATCCGAATCTTGCCGATAACTTTTCACGCGCCTCATCAGGACTTGATGATGCACGAATGATTTCAATAACTTCATCTATATTGTCTGAAGCGATTATTAATCCCTCCAGAATATGTGCCCTTTCTTCCGCTTTACGTAACTCATATTTAGTTCTACGAATAACGACTTCATGACGAAAATCGACGAAATTTGAAATCAATTCCTTCAAATTCAATAATTGAGGCCTACCATCAACCAGACAGATGTTATTTACTGAAAATGAGGTTTGTAAAGCAGTATACTTGTATAGTTTATTCAATACTACATTAGCGATTGCTTCACGTTTAATTTCGTAAACGATACGCATACCATTACGGTCTGATTCGTCTCGAATATCAGAAATACCCTCAATTTTCTTGTCATTAACCAATTCAGCAGTTTTCTTAATCATTTCTGCTTTATTGATTTGATAAGGTATTTCAGTTACGATAATTTGTTCTCGACCATTATGTTCTTCAATTTCTGCTTTTGCCCGCATTACGATACGACCTCTACCGGTAGTTAACGCATCGCGCACACCTTCGTAGCCATATATAATTCCTCCTGTCGGGAAATCGGGAGCTTTAACAAATTTTAAAAGCTCTTCAATTTCAATGTCTTTATTATCAACATATGCAATTGTGCCATCAATAACTTCGGAGAGGTTGTGCGGTGCCATATTCGTTGCCATACCTACAGCAATCCCTGAAGCTCCATTTATGAGGAGGTTGGGTATTTTAGTTGGCATTACAGTTGGCTCTTCAAGGCTGTCGTCAAAGTTCGGAGCAAAGTCTACTGTTTCCTTTTCGAGGTCACTTAGCATTTCTTCGGCAATCTTTCTAAGACGAGCCTCTGTATATCGCATTGCAGCTGGACTATCTCCATCAACCGACCCGAAGTTTCCTTGACCATCCACCAGTGGATACCTGAGCGACCAAGGCTGTGCCATTCGTACCATTGTATCATAAACAGAGCTGTCTCCATGTGGGTGATACTTTCCTAAAACCTCACCAACAATTCTTGCTGACTTTTTATATGGTCTGTTTGAGAAAACGCCAAGGTCTTGCATTCCATATAGTACACGTCTGTGTACGGGCTTGAAGCCATCTCTAACGTCTGGAAGTGCTCTGGAAACAATTACTGACATCGAATAATCGATGTAAGCGGACTTCATTTCATCCTCAATGTTAATCTGAATTATTTTTTCTCCGTCTGCCATAAATTTTATTCAATTGTTAAATGTTTTCGCTATAGTTTTAAAGCAAGATGTGAAATTAATTATTTAGTGTAGTAGAAGCACATGGCGGTTACTCATTTTACTAACAAAAATCTGTGGAAAATTGACATTTTTCAGCAATTATTAACATTTTATTCGTTTTATATTTGTAAACTGCGTTATTGTATAAACCCTAATGTAAAATGTAGTAATGGAAGCTAAATTTTCACCTCGAGTTAAAGACGTTATCACCTACAGTAGAGAGGAGGCTGTTAGGATAGGTAATGATTTTATTGGTGTAGAGCATTTGCTTCTGGGATTGATTCGAGAAGGTGATGGGACAGCTATTAAACTGATGAGAGAATTTAATCTGGATTTGGGTCAGATAAAAATTGAGATTGAGTCAAGTTTAAAATCTAACTCAACCTTGCATAAGGATCTTCCTTCAAATATTCCCTTGGTAAAACAAGCTGAGAAAGTTTTAAAAACAACCTATTTAGAGTCAAAACTATATAAGAGTTCTATAATTGGGACTGAG
>JBILIM010000092.1:0-6378 GCA_044349985.1 Crocinitomicaceae bacterium | reverse complement strand
CAATCGCCCAACGACATCGTCAAACCAGATTTTACGTGCTGCCAAAGTAGAACCTCCCACCTCCTTTTGGGTGATTTTCTGAACAATTTCTTTCGTAACACGGTTTCCTGCTGATTGGCGACCTTTTATCAAGAGTTCTCCCATATCCACATCAAAACGCAGTCTTTTCAAATGCGGTCGTGGACGCAGTAATACATTCACCACCTCACGTTCGCCATTGGGATGCACTGAGAAATAAAGCATTTTAGAACCTTTTGTTCCTCTTGTTAAATCGTATTCTGTATCTCTAGTGATGGAATTGACATAAAAACGTTTCATCATCGTTGGACCTCCCACACCGTCTTGATATATCAAGTGATAAATAGTTCTTTTGTCGCCTTTTTTCCAAACGTCAGCGTGTACGATTCCTTTGCCAACAAATTTCTTATCGGCAACCTTTGTTACCATCATTTTTCCGGTTTGGAAGAAAATAATGATATCGTCAATTTCAGAACAATCGTTTACCGGTTCGTTCTTTTTAAGGCCGTAACCAATAAATCCTTCTTCGTAATCCACATAGAGCTTTCGATTGGCAATAATAACTTTGGTGGCGCTAATTGTATCAAACACTCGAATTTCCGTCTTACGCTCTCTACCTGCCCCAAAACGTTTTTTGAGATCCTTGTAATAATCGATAGCATATTCTATCAAATTGGCCAAATGTTCTTTAACCGTTTTGATTTCTTCTTCAATTTTAAGCAGTAATTCGTCGGCTTTGTCAGAATCAAAGCGTGTGATACGGATCATCGGAATCTGCGTCAGTTTATGCAGATCCTCATCTGTAATTTCACGAATGAAATGCTTTTTGAATTTCTCGAAACGTTTATAGAGGTATTCGTAAAGCGTTGTTTTATCGCTGTACAACTTAAAATCGATGTACATTTCTTCACGGATAAATATTTTCTCCAAGGTAGAAAAATGCCATTGCCTTTCAAGCTCATCCAATTTAATTTCAAGCTCCAATTTGAGTAAGCTTACCGTATGATCGGTATTGATCTTGAGAATCTCACTAACGCCTAAAAATCTTGGCGTATCTTTATCAATTATAGATGAATTCGGAGAAATCGAAACTTCACAATCTGTAAAAGCATACAGCGCATCAATCGTTTTATCTGGAGACACACCAGGAGCCAAATGAATAATTATTTCTGCTTCTGCTGCGGTATTGTCTTCAATTTTCTTAACCTTTATTTTTCCTTTATCGTTTGCTTTTATAATCGATTCTATCAACGAACTTGTTGTTGTTCCAAAAGGTATTTCATTGAGGACCAATGTTTTATTATCTAGTTTTTTGATTTTTGCACGAACCCTAACTTTACCACCTCTAAGACCATCGTTGTAGTTCGAGAAATCAGCCATCCCACCATTTTGGAAGTCAGGAAGAATTTCAACTTTTTTACCTCTAAGATGATTGATTGACTGATCAATCAACTCTATAAAATTATGCGGCAAGAACTTACAAGCCATACCAACCGCTATACCTTCAGCTCCTTGTGCCAATAGCAGCGGAAACTTTACAGGAAGCTGTTCAGGTTCCTTATTTCTGCCATCATAACTAGATAACCAACTTGTTGTTTTCGGGTTGAATACCACATGGCTCGCAAACTTAGACAAACGCGCTTCGATGTAACGCGGAGCGGCTGCACCATCACCTGTCAGCGTATTACCCCAGTTTCCTTGGCAATCGATAAGCAAATCTTTTTGACCGAGTTGAACGAGCGCATCACCAATGGAGGCATCACCATGCGGGTGATATTTCATAGTATTACCAATGATGTTCGCTACCTTGTTGTAACGCCCATCATCCAACTCTTTCATCGAATGTAGGATACGGCGTTGCACCGGTTTTAAGCCATCGTACAAAGAGGGAACTGCACGTTCGAGAATAACATAACTGGCATAATCCAAGAACCAATTTTGATACAACCCACCAACGGGAACTATTTTCTCATCTACGGATTTGTTATCAAAAGGATTGGAAGACTCCTCCTTATTGTTGTCGATATCTTCAACTTCGTCCTCTGCCATAAATTATGAAGCTATATCAAGGTTATTGGTTTCTTCAGATTCAGCAGCACCTTCAGCTGCCAAATCTTTTTCAACTCTCAAATTATCAATTATAAAATCTTGACGTTCCTGGGTATTTTTCCCCATAAAATAAGAAAGAATTGAATCTATTGAATTGTCTTTTGACAACAACACAGGATCTAATCGAATATCTTGGCCTATAAAATGCTTGAATTCATCAGGGGAAATTTCACCGAGACCTTTAAATCGAGTTATTTCAGGATTTTTTCCAATCTCTTCGATTGCCGCTCTGCGTTCTTCTTCAGAGTAACAATAAATTGTTTTCTTTTTATTTCTTACACGAAACAGTGGAGTTTGAAGCACATATACATGGTTTCGTTTCACGAGGTCAGGGAAAAACTGTAAAAAGAAAGTCAGCAACAACATTCGAATATGCATTCCATCTACATCGGCATCTGTTGCAATCACAATATTATTGTAACGAAGATTGTCCATATCCTCTTCAATATCCAGTGCCGCCTGAATAAGATTAAACTCTTCGTTTTCGTATACGATTTTCTTCGTTAATCCGTAGCAGTTAAGCGGCTTACCTCTCAATGAAAAAACCGCTTGGGTATTCACATCTCTTGACTTTGTAATTGAACCACTTGCGGAGTCCCCTTCTGTAATGAAAAGCGTTGTTTGCTCACGTCGTTCATCCTTTAAGTCTGTAAGGTGAATCCGGCAATCTCTTAATTTTTTATTGTGTAAACTTGACTTTTTCGCCCGTTCTCTCGCAATTTTGCGAATACCCGATAACTCTTTTCGTTCTCTTTCCGACTGCTTAATTTTTCGTTCAATCAATTCGGCTGTTTCCGGATTTTTATGCAGGTAATTATCGAGTTGGTCCTTTAGGAAATCATTAATAAACGTACGCATTGACTTTCCTCCGGGTTCAATTTCTTGCGAACCTAACTTCGTTTTGGTTTGAGACTCAAATACAGGCTCAATTACTTTAACCGAAACCGCCGCAACAATTGACTGACGAATATCGGATGCCTCATAGTTTTTATTGTAGAAATCGCGAATTACTTTGGCTACAGATTCACGAAATGCACTTTGATGTGTTCCACCTTGAGTGGTATGTTGACCATTGACAAATGAATAATAATCTTCGCCATACGTTTTACCGTGTGTAAACGCCACCTCGATATCATCACCTTCAAGATGAATAATGGGATAAAGCGGATCGCCATCCATATTATTCTCCAACAAATCTTTAAGACCATCTTTGGATTGATATTTTTCACCGTTGTAATAAATCGAAAGACCACGATTTAGGTAACAGTAATTCCACATCATTTTATCCAAATACGCCGTTTTGAATGCAAACTTCTTAAAGATGGTATCGTCTGGAATAAACTCTACATAGGTCCCGTTTTGCTCATCCGTTTTGGAAAGCGGCAATTCCTCTACCAATTCTCCACGTTGAAAAGACGCTTGTTTTTTCTCCCCATCTCTTACCGAATAGACCATAAAATGGGATGACAATGCATTCACAGCCTTGGTTCCTACTCCATTTAAACCTACAGACTTCTTAAAGGCCTTAGAATCGTATTTACCACCGGTATTGATCTGCGACACGCAATCAATAACTTTCCCTAATGGAATACCACGACCATAGTCACGTATAGTTACTTTACCATCTTTTACTTTGATATCTACACGCTTTCCATTCCCCATCACAAACTCATCGATGCAATTGTCCACAACCTCTTTTACAAGAATGTAAATCCCATCATCCGCCGCAGCACCGTCACCTAATTTTCCAATATACATACCTGGACGCAAACGAATATGTTCCTTCCAGTCAAGCGATCGAATATTATCTTCTGTATATTGATTTTCAGCCATTAAGCCACGATTTTCGTTAACCCTCAAATATAAAAATAGAATGCAGTCAAAAACCGCACATTTACTATGACTTTTGAACTATTTTACGTTGAAAAACTAGATTAAATTTCCAATCGCAATCCGTCTGTTGCACAAACCACATTTTCAAATTCTTGATATGCTTCTTTAAAATGCATATCAACACTATCGTATCTTGCACTAAAATGACCTAGCAGTAACTTTTGGACGTTTGCACTTTTAGCGATTTTGGCGGCTTGAAGCGCGGTGGAATGGAAAGTCTGTTTCGCTCTTACTTTTTCTTTTTCGGTAAATGTCGCTTCATGATAGAGCAAACTAGCATCTTTCACGTATTCTATCAATTGTTCATTAAAAGCTGTATCCGAACAATACGCATAAGATCGCGTAGGTTTTGGGGGAAGGGTGTATTCATTTGGATGATACTTTTTGCCATCAACTTCAACTATTTCATTCCTTTTTAGTTTTGGAAAATGTTCACGTAAGAGTCCATCTTCCAAAGCTATATCTACCAAAAGTGTTCTTTCTTTTTCTTTTTCTTGAATTCGAAATCCCCATGTTGGCACCCTATGTTTCAGTGGAAAGGCGAATACTTTTACTAATTTATCCTCAAAAATAGGACTTGAAATGTTGGAATCTTGCAGCGCCACAAAATCAACGTTAAAATCGAGTTTGGCCTGACCTAACTCCAATTGTCGTTGAATAATTTCCTTAAGCTCAGATGGTGCATAAACAGTAATCCCTTGAGTTCTGCCAAGCAGATGCATTGTACTTAACAAACCGATTAAACCAAAATAATGATCGCCGTGAAGATGCGAAATGAGAATATGGCTAATTTTTTGAATCTTCAAACCGTATTTGCGAATTTGCAATTGGGTACCTTCTCCGCAATCAATCAAAAAATAACGGTCATTGCAAACGACATAATGTGAAGACGGGTTCCTAATAGAAGTTGGTATCGCAGCTCCGCTTCCCAGAACGGTTATTGAAAAACTCACAACTTTATTGCCTGTCTTGCGGCATCAATATCTGAGCTAATAAGTAACACCTTATCAAGTTGAGCAATTTGAACCATTTTCAAAACGTTTTCATTCAAACCACATAAAGCAAAGTTTCCATTTGAATCTTTACACAATCTATTCGCTGTGAGAATTGCACTCAAACCAGATGAATCGCAATACTTAGTTCCACTCATATCCATAATAATGGAATTTACACCATTCTTATTCAGGATTACCAATTCAGCTTTTAGCTCAGAAGCATTTGAAGCATCAAGTTTTTCAACTTTAGTAGCTACTACAGCTTCGTTTTTGTCTTGAATTGTTGCGAATTTCATAGTTTGATGTTTTACCAAATGTACTATTTTTTTTAAAAACCTAAATGACAAATTAAATCAGTAGTTCCGAGAATTCAAAAAACCTTTATTTACGGTTAATTTTGGCAGCAAGAAGGTAGATAACAGCCATTCGCACGGCTACTCCATTTTCTACTTGTTGCAAAATTATAGACTGATCGGAGTCGGCAACATCGCTTGTAATTTCGACACCTCTATTGATTGGACCTGGGTGCATTACAATTATCTTTTTGGAGAGCGAATTCAAAATTTCTTTAGTTAATCCAAACTGCATCGCATACTCTCTTAGTGATGGAAAGTATTTTGTTTCTTGACGTTCGAGCTGAATTCTTAACATATTTGCCACATCACACCATTCAAGGGCCTCACGTAAATTGTGACTCACTTTTACACCAAGGGATGAAATGTATTTTGGGATGAGTGTGGTTGGCCCGCACACCATTACTTCTGCGCCTAATTTTTGCAGGCAGTAAATATTAGATAGGGCAACGCGTGAATGTAATATATCCCCTACAATTACAACCTTCTTACCTTCAATCGTGCCCAGTTTTTCACGAATGGAATAGGCGTCAAGCAGTGCTTGTGTTGGGTGTTCATGCGTTCCATCTCCAGCATTGACAACTTTTGCATCCACTCGACTTGCTAGAAATGCTGCTGCACCTGGGTTGGGATGGCGCATAACTACCATATCCACTTTCATTGAAAGGATATTGTTTACGGTATCAACAAGTGTTTCTCCTTTTTTTACCGAACTGCTTGAAGCACTGAAATTCACTACATCTGCTGACAATCTTTTTTCCGCCAATTCGAACGACAATCGTGTTCTGGTAGAGTTTTCGAAGAAAATATTGGCAATAGTAATATCTCTTAGTGAAGGAACTTTCTTAATTGGACGATTGATGACTTCTTTGAAACTATCAGCAGTTTTGAAGATCAATTCAATATCTTCTTTGGTGACATTTTTTATTCCTGTAAGGTGATCAACACTTAGTCCGTTCATATCAATCTGGGGTAAATAGTATAACTTTATCTTCTCCCTCAACTTCCTG
>JBILIM010000091.1:0-6430 GCA_044349985.1 Crocinitomicaceae bacterium | reverse complement strand
TCCTTTGGCTAGCAGCTTCCACAGCACCTGTTTTAACAATAGTTGCTGCAACCATTGCCATGAACAACTTTGTAGGATTAAAAAAATCTTGATTAACATATCAACCGGTTCAATCCGTTAAATCAGAAAAATTCCTTTCTTTTGTAGTGTCTAAAATTCTTGAAAGCAAATGTTATCAAAAGCGAAATTCTCAAGCCTATCTATTTTGTTGATGCTCAGCCTATTTTCGAACAAAAGTATTCTGGCCAAAACTCCCCCGATTCTGCCTCCGGACTCCCTTAATATAATTAATAAAATTACAGCTTCTAACACCATTGACATGGCAATGAAAATGCTTGTTGACGGCAGAAACAAAGATGCCATTAATTCCTTTAAAGAAGCGTCAAATTTAGATCCTGAGAATTGGAAGCCCTATTTCTATATTTCTAAAGGACACTACAATTTATACAATTACGGTTACGCTTTGGATTATGCCAAAAAAGCTTTGGCCACAGACGCAGAACAGGTGGATAAAGAAATTTATTTTTTACTCGGTCAAAGTTACCATAGACTGAATATTCTGGATTCTGCCTTGATGAATTATAAATTGGCTAATGAAAATTTATCAAGTTTACAAATTAAAGATTTACATCTGGAGCTTCGAATTGCTCAATGTGAATTCGCAATTGCATCCAAAGCTAAAGGAGAAACATTGAAAAGTACGCCCGTTTTAAATATCAATTCCGGTTATAACGATTACGGTGGAATGTTAACCAACAATGGTCAGGAATTGTATTTTACATCGAGAAGAAGCAATTCTATGGGCGGCAATATGAATCCCGATGATCAGGAGTATTTTGAGGATATCTACCGGGCCGTTTTTAACCCCGAAACCAATTCATGGGACAGCATTACGAATGATCTAAAGAATTTTAATTCTGAGGCATTCGATGCCCTTACTTACATTTCCAAAGATGGAAAATATGGTTTAATGACCATTAACAAAGAGGCGCTTGAAACGGATGAAACCAAAAGCTCGGATCTTTTTTACATTCAAAAAAATAAAAAAGGAAAATGGACTTCACCTACTTCTTTAGATGGTAAGCATGTAAACACGATGTATTTTGAAGGTTCAGCTACTATGACGGAAGATCGGAAAACATTATATTTCGTAAGTGACCGAAATGCGGAAAAAAAACATTCTGACATCTATGTTGTGGAAGAAGTTGACGGTTCTTGGGGTGAAGCAAAACTACTACCCGAAACAATCAATTCAATAGGTAGAGAAACTACACCGTACATCACACCCGATGGAAAGTATTTGTTTTTTAGTTCAGATGGCTTTACCGGAATGGGAGGTTTAGATATTTATGTTAGTCAAAAACTGGAAAATAACCAATGGTCTGAGCCTGTTAATCTTGGAGGCACTATTAATTCGGTGAACAATGACAGTCATTTCTATTATTATCCTGAACTCAACAAGGCAATGATATCTTCAACAACGCTAACGGGTCAAAAAGGAAGCTTGGACATTTTTGAAATTGACATGACCGGTTTTACTTTCCCAGAACTAAAAAAATAAATGAACCTTATGGAATTAGCACTGTATGTGCATCCGTTTAATAAAAAAATATGAAAAATATTGTCCTTTCAGCTCTTGCACTTCTTTCCATAAATCTTTATGCTCAAAAAGAAACCAATGTAGCTTCAACCATCAATAAAGTAACCGTGTTTTTTCAAGGTGCTCAAGTCGAACACGAGGCTAGTGTAGAATTAAAACCGGGAAAACAGACGATCATTTTGAACAAACTCACCGATTTCATAGACCCTAATTCTGTTCAGGTCAAAGCCCAAGGTGATTTAACGATTTTATCGGTTACAACACGTAAGAATTATGAGGACGTAACGCTCACAAATGAACAAATCAATACGCTCAATGAAAAAAAGAAAAAACTTGAGGAGCAAGATCAGAAATTGAGGGATGAGTTCAATGTTTTGTCTTATGACAAGGATTTAATCTTGCGCAATAGGGATTTAACGTCCAATCAAACCGGTTTAAAAATTACTGAGTTAAAGGAGGCCTATTTGTTTATGCATGAAAAACTTACCGATATCGGAACGCGTCAAACGGCTATTTATGCAGAACTTGAGGCATTAACTGTTCAGATAAATCAAATCGAGCAGGAGATTATAAGTCAGCGAAGCAAACCGGTAATTAATTATTCTGAAATCGCTGTTGAATTAGATGTTGCCAAAACGACTACAGCATCATTTTCATTTTCGTACATTTCACCAAATGCTTCATGGCAACCTTATTACGACATGAGAAGTGATGGTATTGGTAAGCCAGTGAAATTAGAAGCTAAAGGCCTTATCAGTCAAACAACGGGTATCGAATGGAAAGATATCGATTTGGTGCTCTCCACAAACGATCCGTATGAAAACTCCAAAGAGCCTGAATTGGCGCCTTGGTATATTTATTATTACAATTATCCGCAGCAGCAATATGTTCAGCAACGTACCATACCACAATTCAATTATAGTGGGCAAAAATTGAAAGGGGAAGTTATTGACGCAGTGTCTGGAGAACCTTTGTCCTTTGCAAAAGTTTCTTTTTCATCCAATCCTACCATTGGCGCTGTAACCGATTTTGATGGTAAATTTGAAGTAATCGTCCCACAGAATGAAAGTTATGTAACCGTATCCTACATTGGCTATGAATCGGTTCAATTGCCAATCAATAGCCCGTATTTAAAATTCTTCTTGCAACCCCAGCAACTTGAATTAGAGGAAGTAGTGGTGATGGAACGAAAAAATATGTCTTATAATACCTATTCTGAATCGATTTCATCAGCTGATGTTTCCTACAGTTACAGTGAAGCTCCAAATGTAGCAGGCATGTTATGCAATGTTGAAGGCGTTCAATTGTTCAAAAAGAGAGAAAAAGATAAAGCTTATAAGGATGAATACAGAAGGGAGTCTAATGCATACAACTGGTCGCCGTCCGTAGCAACTACCGTAACCCAGAAAGACTTACGTGTAGAATACGCGATACAGTCGAAATTCACGATTCCATCGGATGGCACGGAGCAAAGGGTAAATATTTCCAATTACGATTTAGCTGCCGCATACGAGTACCATACGGCTCCTAAAATGGACCCGTCCGTATATTTATCGGCTCAAGTTTCAGGATGGGAAAGTTTAAACCTATTGAATGGTGAGGCCAACATGTATTTTGATGGCACCTACATTGGTAAAACGTATATCGATGTAAATTCTACCAAAGACACCTTGTCGTTCTCTCTAGGAAAAGATAATAAGATACAAATTGAACGCAACCGAATTAAGGAGAAATCAACTAATAAAACCATAGGTTCAAGACAGAAGTTTGAAGTTACATGGGAAATTAAGGTGAAAAACAATGGTGGCGCATCCATTGCGATTTTGATTAAGGATCAGTTTCCGATTTCAAATGATGGCGATATCAAGGTAAAAAATGGTGAATACGGAGACGGTACACTAAACGAAAATACTGGTATCATCACTTGGAAATCGAAATTGAATTCTGGTGAGAACAAAGCGATACAATTCAATTATTCTGTAGATTATCAAAACGGAGCCATATTGTATTTGGAATAAATCCATGCAGCGGTATTTTATTGAAATTGCTTATAATGGACTATCCTTTAGTGGATGGCAGCGTCAACCCAATGCCCTATCCGTTCAGGAAGTGATTGAAGAGGCGCTCACAAAACTTTTGTCCAAAGAAAAAGTAAGTATTGTTGGCTGTGGTCGAACGGATGCCGGGGTTCATGCGCAGCAGTATTTTTTTCATGTAGATTTACCAAACACCTTCGATACCGAACATCTCGTTTTTAAACTCAACCGCATGCTACCTGATGCGGTTGTGGTTTTTAATTTAAGAACGGTTGGAAATGACTTGCATGCGAGATTTAGCGCATCATCGCGAACCTATCGTTATTTTATTCATCAAAATAAAGATCCGTTCAAAACAAGCTTCAGTTTGCACTTTACGCAAGATCTGGATCTCGAAAAAATGAATGAAGCAGCAAAACATTTAATTGGTACCAAAGATTTTACGTCATTTTCCAAGGTTCATACGGATGTAAAGACGAATATATGCGAAGTTTTGAATGCCAAATGGCATGTAACTGAAGACGGTTCGATTTATTTCGAGATTAGGGCGAATCGTTTTTTAAGAAATATGGTTCGTGCCGTGGTTGGAACCTTAATTGATGTTGGAACAGGTAAGCTTGGTGAGGCTGACATTAACGCAATTTTGGAACAAAAAGATCGTGGTGCAGCTTCCTTATCGGTTCCCGCATGTGGATTGTTTCTTTGGGAAATTCAGTATGATTTTAGTTAATAGGTAATCCCCTTGAAGAATAAATTACATTCGATTGATTTTTACTGATATCGAGACTGAATGCAAAAGTACTTCCGATTCCAACGGTACTTCTAACGGAAATCGTTTGACCATGGGATTCTATGATATGTTTGGCAATCGATAAACCTAAGCCACTACCGCCTTCATTTCGGTTTCTACTTTTTTCAACTCTGTAGAAGCGTTCAAACAACCTTACCAAATGACTTTCTTCAATTCCTGGACCGTTATCAGAAACTTCAACCGTTAAAATCTCATCCATTCTGAACAGCCTAATCTCACATTTTCCTCCCTCGCTTCCATAAAAAATGGCATTGGTGAGCAGGTTAAACAATACTTGTCCAATTTTGGGACGGTCACCCATTACGAACAGCTGTGTGTATTCTTTATCCAATTTCAATTTAAAAGATTTATTCTTGGACATGATTTCAAGCGCATCGATGGTATCGATTATCAATTCAACAATATCGAAGGAACGAATTTCCATTGTTAAGGTATCCACTTCAAGTTTAGTGATTTGATCCAGATCCTCGATGATGCTAACCATTCTGTCTGTCGATTTAGAAGCCCTTTCTAAAAAGGTACGATTGACATTATCGTCTTCAAGTCCGCCATCAAGAAGCGTTAAAATATATCCTTGAATTGAAAAAATTGGGGTTTTTAATTCGTGTGCTAAATTTCCTAAAAATTCTCTTCTAAACGCTTCTTGTTCTTGTAATTTTGAGATTTCCTTATTTTGTTCCTCTGCCCAAAGTTTAGTTTCAAGTTCTGCCTCAGCTATAACATCACCTGTAATTTTGAAATACGGTTGAGTTTCTTTTGTGAACTTACCTGTTCTAATGGAACGGTATAACAAGCGTAAACGGTCATTTATGAAATGGGTGATAAAAAAATAAAACACCCCAAAAGAAATCAATCCTGTCAAAAATGGGAGTCCAATCATTACCCATAATGGAAAATTGAGTACTTGAAAATCAATTATAATCGTAACAATTAATGTTAAGATAAAAATGATTGCACTACCGCCAATAAGTAAATGAATGGGTTTTAGATTCTTCACTGCTCACTAAAAGTATATCCAACGCCTTTGATGGTACGAATATACGAATCTCCCAGTTTTTCTCTCAATTTTCTGATATGAACATCTATAGTTCTTTCACCAACAATGGTTTCATTTCCCCAAACAATATTTAAAATTTGCTCACGGGTGTAGACTTTTCCAGGTCTGCTTGCCAATAATTCAAGCAATTCAAATTCTTTCTTCGGAAATAGCATCACAACACCATCTAATTCAACGGTGAAACGGTCACGGTCAATTTTAAATAATTTTCGGCCGTCAGTATTCGTGTTTTCTGAGGGCTTGTCCAATCGACGAAGTAAAGATTCTACCTTAGAAATAAGTAATCTTGGTCTAATTGGCTTGGTAATGTAATCATCTCCCCCAGCTTCAAAGCCAGCAATTTGTGAATAATCCTCGGATCGAGAAGTTAAAAAAGCGATTATAGGTTGGGTTATATTAAGGTCTTTACGGATGACTTGACAGGTTTCTATCCCATCCATTTTAGGCATCATCACATCTAAAAGAATAAGTGATGGATGCAATTGTTGGGTTAAACGAACCCCTTCTTCTCCATTTGAAGCAGTAAATACAGTAAAACCTTCTTTTTTAAGATTGTAACTTAAAAACTCGAGGATGTCTTGTTCATCATCGATGAGAAGTAACGTGTGGCCTTTAGTTGGTTGCTTCATGATTTAAGAAAAAAAGAGCCACCTGATAACAGGTGACTCTTAAATTTTATTTATTTAACTATTTGAAGTTTTTGATTGGCATTGATGGTATCACCTTTCAAAAGAACGGTGTACAATCCGTTACCTAATGCATCAACATTCAAAGTAAATGTATTATCACCAGAAACAAGATTCACTTCAGTAGTACTAACGATCTGTCCCATTTGATTTACAACAATCACTTGAGCATTTTCAGTAACATTAGATTGAAGTCTGATTTCAGTTACAGCATTTGCTGGGTTTGGTGCGATAACGAAC
>JBILIM010000090.1:0-6441 GCA_044349985.1 Crocinitomicaceae bacterium | reverse complement strand
GGAAAAGTGGTACAAATCAATGAAAATTTTATTCCAATTGAAAATAAAATAGATATTCGTTCACTCGCTAATGGGTGGTATCAGCTCGAACTCAATGGAGAGAACGGAACCTATCGCAGCTTTTTCGTCAAAGAGTTATTTAATTTCTGAAAAATGGTAAGGCTTGCGATCAATGGATTTGGAAGAATAGGAAGATTGGCATTTCGTGTTGCGATGATGCATCCGGAAATTGAAATCGTTGGAATAAATGACCTGCAAGAACCAGAATATCTGGCTTACATGCTCAAATACGACTCAACGCATGGGAAATTTCCCTTTGAACTAAAAGTCGATGGTCATCATTTAATTGTGAACGGTAAAAAAATTAATGTTTCATCAGAAAAGTCAATTGATCAACTTCCTTGGAGAGCTTTAAATGTTGATGTGGTGCTCGAATGTACCGGTATCTTTCTAACCACTGAATTGGCAAGTGAACATGTAAAGGCAGGTGCAAAAAAAGTAGTAATTTCAGCACCTGCAAAGGATGATACGCCCACTTTTGTTATGGGTGTAAACGACCAATTGATAGATTCAAGTTTCAACATTGTATCAAACGCTTCATGCACTACCAATTGCTTGGCTCCATTGGCAAAAGTATTGAATGATCACTTTGGGATTGAAGAAGGATTGATGACTACGGTACACGCCGTTACTGCAACGCAAAAGACAGTCGATGGACCGTCTGCAAAGGACTGGCGGGGAGGCAGAGGAGCCTATCAAAACATCATTCCATCCTCAACAGGTGCAGCAAAAGCGGTAAGTTTGGTGATTCCAGAATTAAAAAATAAACTCACAGGTATGTCCTTTCGAGTTCCGGTTGCCAATGTCTCTGTGGTTGATTTAACCGTTAAATTAAAACAAGCTACGACATACGAAAATCTTTGCAACACCATTCGTTCTGCTTCAGAAGGTTATCTTAAAGGAATTCTGGAATATACTGATGAAGACGTAGTTTCATCGGATTTCATCGGTAATCCACATACGTGTATTTTCGATGCAAAAGCAGGAATCGCACTGAATGATAATTTCTTCAAATTAATTGCGTGGTACGATAACGAGTGGGGCTATTCCAATAAACTGGTAGACCTGGCCTTTAAACTGTCAAAAAAATAAGCGTTACTTTCTATTCTTATTGCTTTACAAAATAGGAATTTGAGAATCCTTTATCCGTTTTAACCAAAATACAATACGACCCTGAACTTAATTCGGATAGGTTTAAGGAAATTGCTGCCCCCTGAAAATCAGAAGTATTCGGATTTTTCTCCATCACAACACTACCCTTTTCATCAATTATTTTGATGTTGACCGTTGATTGAATGTCCGTCGAAAACTTAACATTTAACACATCCTGTGTTGGATTCGGATACAAAAACAATTCCTCAACAGAAGTAGTCAGTTCGTCCAATGAAACGGTAGATGTGATATCGGGTAGTTCCAACTTTGTTGTTGTATAAATTCGATATTCTGCTGGCTGTAATTCCAATTGCATATTGACATTGCTTACTTCTATACTGTCACCCGTATAATATTCATACCACCAACCAGTTGATGTAAATCCAGCGTATGCAGAAGCCGTATTCACATTAAAATTCGACAGCATTAACACATCCATCGATGGGTGTTGGTAGGTAATTTTTTTTATTGGACTTGTTAAAGAATAATTAAAGGTACCCTCAGTGAAAACAGGTTGCGTTGTTCTTAAATCCAATGTAGCTTTATACACCTCATAAAGTTGCTTTCGGTTAACATTTTGCCAATAATTCCAAAGAATGGGTTTATTGCATGTTCTACAAGGTACGTCTATGGAAATATCGTAACCTAATTCACCAAATTGCCAAATCATCTTTGGTCCTGGTGTTGTAAGCATTGTCACGGCAGCTGCTTTCGCCCTTTGAAGCGCAACGAGAAGCACTTTGACATCGTGTGAAGGATTTGTTGAATTCCCAGCTGAAATGCATTCATACATTCCTCGTTCTTCGTCGTGGCTTTCAATATACGTAATCAAATGCGGAACGGTCCAGCCTCTTGCCGTATGAACACCGTTTGTTAAATTTGAGGAATACCCTTTCATCGCTTGATGGTAATCGTAAGTAACATTTCCCCAAAGCATCATTCCGTACTCGGCAAGAATTTTCTCCTCATTGTTATCAGCCCAATGTTCAAGAATGATATAGGCATCCGGTTTAACCGACCAAATGGAATCTGCCATTCGCTTTAAAATATCGATTCGTGTATTACTGTAATTTGCTGCGCTGTTCACGAAACCTTTGGTGTAATCGAAACGAAACCCATCAAGGTGGTATTCATCAATCCAATAACGATTTACACGGTCAATGTAATCTTTTGTTGCTTGTTTCTCATGATTCAAATCGTATCCCCAACAATAAGGCGGATGCGGACAAACAGCATTAAACCATGGATTATTCGCTGCGGGACGATTATTTACTGCGTCCCAATACATATTTACCATAGGGTTTTGTCCAAAGGTATGATTAAGAGCAATATCCAGAATGACAGCAATACCACGTTCGTGACACGCATCTACAAATTGCTTCAAATGCTCGGGCGTTCCATAATATTTATCTAAAGCCATATGAAAGCTTGGATTGTATCCCCAACTCTCATTGTTTTCAAACTCACCTATTGGCATTAATTCAATTGCATTTATTCCAAGGCTGTCTAAATAATCGAGCGTATCAATTAAAGTCAAGTAATTTCTTTGGGCCACGAAATCGCGAACCAAGAGTTCATATATCATTAAGTTCTCTTTTTCTGGCTTCGGATACGTGTCATGTTGCCAGTTAAAATCGAGCGGATTGGTTTCAAAAAGACTGATGAATCCGGTGGTTTGTCCCGATGGATATGCATACGGATTCGGATAGGTAGTAGCGCTAATATTTTGATCATTATTGGGATCTGCGATTCTAAAACTTAGTGGGTCTGCAAATCGACTGGTACCATCTATAAAATATTGATAGCCGTACAATTGATTTGGAGAAAGATTGTTCAACTCAAGCCACCAGGTCGTTGTGTCCGTAGATAAATTCATATGGTAATCAAGACTCGGCTGCCAATTGTTAAAGTCGCCCAAGACATAAATATTGTTTTTCTCAGGAGCATAAAGTTTAAAAATCACCGTTGAATCATTCATGAGATTGACTCCAAATTGGGTTCCTGATGGTGGGTTAACATAGTTTATTGCAGGATTAACAACATAAGTGAAGGAATCAATAAGCGTTTCACTGCCATTATTGGCAATGAATTCAACCAAATGTTCACCCGGAGTGGAAACATTTAAATTGTAATTTAAAAGCGTAGCGTTGGATAGTGTAGTTAAGGTATTGCCATTATCTTTAATGGTCAAGGTTGCATTTTGGTTGGATTTTCCAACAATATTGATAACGTCGCCCAAATTGGCAACTTGATTTAATGATGGTGCGAATAATTTCGCAAGAAAGCCTGCATTTGCAGGATAAACGGGATAAAAAATATCAGAACCATCTGCTTCCCTTCCGACAATGGCTCCCGATGCATTTCGAAATACAAAAGCAAGGTTTTCGACTACTGTATTTGCTGGAAATCCATAAAATGCATCGATATCTATGGTGATTTGATGCTTGTTCCCCCCTAAATTTGTCATAACTACACTTGGATCTGCCGTTCCCCATGATCCTTGAACATACATCCAATTGGAAGGCGACGTACTTTGACTTGTAATGAGACCAGCGTGTGCATACACCGTTCCGACACCTGTTAGCGCTGCATTTCCTTCTGTAGCGTCATACACGATAGTTACAACATCATTAACAGTAGGGAAAGCTGGAGTAACATCAAGAATCTGAGCTGAAACTAAATGCGTAAAACCAACAGCACATACCATGTAAATATTTCGAAACATTGACATAATCTCAAATTTAGAGGTAAAAAAAGCCTAAGTTTTCACCTAGGCTTTTCTCGAATTTAAAAAGAATAATTATTTCTTAATCAATTTTCCAGTTGCAGTATTTTCACCTGCTTGGATTTGGTAGATGTAAGAACCAGCATTCAAACCTGCTGTATTGATTTCAACAGTGTTTGTTGTAGCTGTAGTTCCTGCAACTTTTTTACCAGCTAAATCAAATATAGAAACAACTACTTCGTTCACACCATTGGTATTGAACGTAAAAGTTGCAACATCATTTACTGGATTTGGAGCAACCACTACATTATAAATTGCGTTTTCAGAAAGCGAAGCTGCACATGAAGTACAAGCATCCCATGTAAAACATACTGTTGTAGCAGCAGATGGGATTGTAAGTGTACGGTTGATGTTACCACCTCCGTCATCAATACCACATCCTCCAGAAGCAATGGTATTTGCAGGATCTGTTCCTTCATTTGTTCCCCAGTCACCGTTTACAAATTTGTACAACTGTGTTCCTCCAACATTTGCAGTAGGATACGTAATGTCGATAGACCAAATGTTGTTTCCTTGATCAGTCATAGCGTTTGATGCGTCTGCTGGAGACCAGTTCGCATTCGTAGCACCGTTGTCCGCGAAGTTACCGCCAACGCGGATACCGTTAGGTGACAAAGTGTTTCCTGCAGCTAAATATCCGGTAATATCTACCTGATACGTAACAGTAACCTGACTGTTTGCAGCAAAACCAAATACTACCATTGAAAGAAGCGTAATTAATTTTTTCATACGTTTTTTTTTTAGTTAATAATAATTCGCCAAAGGCTTTATAAATAGCTTAGTGTCAAATTGACGTTTAAAACTAAAAAGAAAATCAATGTCTGCAAAAGAAAGTTTGATTTTTTTATTAAAAAAACATGAATATTATCTTAAATAATTAAGTATAATCCCTTTTGTTAAGTTGGAAATAATACATTTGACCTGAATTATGCTTAAACGGTCGAAATATTACTTTTGGATTTCCACAGCGCTTTTAATCACCTACTGGATTGGCATTCTATTATTTGGCACCAATACCTTCGCTGACGCACTTCGGGGCTTTGAGGTTTTGAATCAATATGAAATTCACGGTATTTGGAATAGTCTTACATATCCTGCAGATTTAGTAAATAACACCAGTTATTTTGTTGCTTGGTGGAGTCCCGGTCAATGGTTACTTCCCTATTTCTATATGAAAACAATAGGCATTGATTCCATTCAACTTTTACAAGCATTCATCATCATACCTTCAACCATCTTAACACTGATGGGTTATCAGATGCTTTTTAAAAAATTAGGTTTCTCTGGTAACACAAGATGGTTAGCGCTGCTTTGCATAACAAGCAATCAACTGTTCTATTGGCAAACACTCATGTATTATGGTGGAGATTTGATCCTATTAACCGTTTTTCCTTACTTTTTAATCTTTTTGCTTAACGATAAGAAACAAACCTTTTTTTGGTGCTGTGGTTTTGTGTTGCTCTCAATTATTGGATTGCTTGCAAAAAACACCTTTGTTGTCGTTTTGCTTTGTGCATTAATTTTTCTCTTTCTGAGAAAAGATAGAAAAAGAAAATCAACATTTCGTTTTTATCTCTTATTCTTTGCAACCAGTGCTTTATTGTTATTGGCTTTTTATTTTTTTCATTTAAAATGGGGCGAAACTCCGGGAGGAGCAAGTGATCTTGAAGGATACAATGGAATTCCAAATACCCTGATTGGGGACATTACCTACAGTTTTGGAAGTCCGTTCGGAATCTTTTCGAGGTTTACTTTCATCATTCAAAAAATGGCGGGTAGTTTCAGTTTTATTAATCTTTTACAACTTTTACCGGTTAGTGTAATGCTATGGTTCCTGTACCATTTGCTCAGAAAAACGATTTCAAGTTATCAGCAGCTCATTGTATGGTTTTGTCTACCCTTTCTCGGCGCATTTTGTTTAATGTTTATCCTGAATCAAGCCGTTTCCTATGAAATGCGCCATTTTGCACCTGTTGCATTTGTGTTCTTTCCCGGCTTCATCGACTGGATGTTGCAATCAAATTGGAAAAAAGTAATGACCATTTCAATTTTGACTTTTTGTATTATTGATTTGGCTTGGTATGGCTACAGTTTGAATAAAATTGAGAAAGATTCAACCTTCTGGGCCACTTATAAAGTGAGTAAAACGGATGCTCAAAACCTGGCCATAATTTCGGAATGGGATTCGAAAAATAAAAATGCGTTGATTTTGATCGAAGATTATTGGGCATTGAATATTGCGGCAAGAAAAAATAAAAAATTGGTACTGCAAAAAGATGAAAAGGGGTGGAAAATCGTTTCGGGAATGGAATTAGACCATCCGGATTATTGCCAACTCAAGCTTGAAAACCTAAACCATTACAACAGTGTTCTTATAGTATCGAAAAAAGGCAACACCGATAATCTTGAGCAGGCATTCAAATCTTGGAATCCCATTTTAAAAT
>JBILIM010000089.1:0-6505 GCA_044349985.1 Crocinitomicaceae bacterium | reverse complement strand
ATAGCAAATTACTCAAAATGAAAACGTACTTTTTAGTCATTCTCAGTTTTTTCATTGCTAAAATAAATTTTGCGCAGGAATTAAATTGTCAAGTGAGTATTATAACAGATGCACGGTTGGAAATAACTTCTGTTGAGGAAGAAATTTTTGATCAGCTCAAACAAACCATTTACGATTTGATGAATACAACGCAGTGGACAAAAGATAAGTTCAAGGTCGAAGAAAGAATCAATTGTAATTTACAACTTCAAATCAATTCCATTCCAAGTCCAGGTACGTATTCGGGATCACTACAAATTCAATCTTCTCGTCCTGCATTCAATAGTTCTTACAACTCTACAGTGTTCAATTTTCAGGATGATGATGTGCTATTTGAATATTCAAGAAACGCAGTTCTGGTATATGCGCCTAATCAATACCGGGATAATTTAACTTCAATTTTGGCTTTCTATGCCTATTTCGTAATAGGAATGGATTATGATAGTTTTTCCTTGAAAGGAGGTACAAGCTATTTTAATGAAGCACAACAAATTGTATCGAATGCCCAAGCATCAAGTGCTCCCGGATGGAAATCAAATGAATCCGGAAAGCGAAATCGGTTTTATTTGGTAGACAATGTATTACATCAACTTTTTGAACCTTTGAGAGAATGCAATTATTATTATCACAGAGATGGCGTTGATAAGCTTTATGACGATTACGCGGCAGGAAGAAAATCGATTTACGATGCTTTGAATAAGTTGAATAAGGTGGTTGCAACCAGACCCAATTCTGTTAACCTCGTCAATTTTGTGCAATCTAAACAAGTCGAGTTAAAGAATATCTATTCAGATGCCGAATTGAAGGATAAAAACGATGTCGTTAACCTACTGAAACGTTTAGATCCAGTTAATTCTTCAAAATATCAGGAAATTCTTGAATAATGTTGCAGGCGCTTCGAATACGAAATTTTGCCATTATTGATGTCCTCGAACTTGATTTTTCTAGGGGATATACCGTTATAACTGGAGAGACAGGATCTGGGAAATCTATTTTACTCAACGCACTTAATTTACTTTTGGGAGAACGTTCAAATACTTCTGTTATTGGTAATAATGGGGAAAAAGCGGTTGTTGAAGCTGATTTTGTAATTGAAGACTTTATGTTAAAGTCATTTTTCTTGGAAAATGATTTGGATTATGAGGATAAAACATTGATCAGGAGGGAAATCAATAAAAATGGTAAATCTAGAGCATTTATTAACGATACGCCTGTGAATCTTAATGTGTTGAGTGCATTAACTTCAAGGTTGATAAATATCCATTCTCAATACAATACTTTGGAGTTGAAAGAGAAAAAATTTCAGTTGGAAATTTTAGATACCTTGGCTCTATTAGATGAAGATAAAATCGCATATCACAGGTTGTTCGAAAGCTTTAAAATCAAACAAGGTGAGCTTAAAGCAAAAGAAGAATCGTTTAATAACCTTACGGCAAAAAAGGATTATGTGGCCTTTCAATTAGATGAGTTGAATGCGTTATTGCTTCTTGAAACGGATTATTATGCCATTGAACAAAAGATTAAAGTTCTCGAAAATCGAGAGAATATTTTAAATGTTTTACAACAACTGGTAAACGCACTTAATGAGGATCCAGCGATAATTTCAAATTTAACCCAAATAAAAAACAGATTAATCAAGGAAGCAGACGGTAGCAAAAAACTAACAGAATTTTCGGAACGTTTAACAGCTTCTATTGTTGATTTAAAGGAATTGGTAAATGAGGTTTCTGCTTATTCCGATAGTCTAGATTTTAATCATGAAAATATTGAGGTTTATGTCCAACAGATTGATGCTTTTCAGCATTGTTTGCGAAAACATGGAGTACAGTCGCAAGATGAATTGATTCAAGTATGGGAAGCCTATCAAAAAGAAATAATTAATGCTGATGCTTTATTTGAAGAAATTGAAGTACTCAACAAAGAAATTGCTCAGATTGAATCGGAATTGAATAAAAAAGCAGAAGCGCTGCATGATAAACGTATCCATGCGGCAAGCAAAATTGAATCAGATGTACAAACACTTTTAAGCGATTTAAAAATGTCGAATACCCAATTTGTTTTCGATTTAAGTCGCGCAAAAGAGTTGAATTCAACCGGAATAACACAACTCCAAATGTTGTTTTCTGCAAATCAAGGCATTGCTCCAGTTCCAATTGAGAAAGCGGCAAGTGGTGGAGAACTTTCACGAGTCATGCTTAGTTTACAAAAGCTACTTGCAGAGAAAAAACAACTTCCCACGGTTATTTTTGATGAGATTGATACGGGTGTTTCAGGTGAAGTTGCCCAAAAAATAGGCAATCTCCTTCATGAAATGGGAAAAAACGTTCAACTTGTGGCCATAACCCATTTACCTCAAGTAGCAGCAAAAGCAGCGTGTCACCTCAAAGTGCTTAAACTTAATTTGGAGGGACAGACTTTAGTAGCGGTAAAAGAATTAAAGATTGAAGAGCGGATTGAAGAAGTCGCTCGTTTAATGAGTGGAGAATTGATTTCTGACGCAGCAATTGCCAATGCAAAACACCTGATGGCGTGAATCCAAATAGCTTGTTTTTAAAATTTCCTGATTTCAATTCAGACAAGAAATTGGAATTCAAGGATCCTATTTTATTTATCGGCAGTTGTTTTTCGGATGAAATTGCATCAAAAGCTAGATTTTCAGGATTCAATGCCTATTCAAATCCACTAGGTACGATATACCATCCACTGGTTATTCAAAGATTTTTATCAGATATCCTCAATGGTTCACCAGCTAAAGAAAGGATTGTAAATTTTCAAAACAGCTATTATTCTTTAGATGCAGCTTATCATTTTCAAAATGACATCGAACAAGATCTTTTAAATGACTTGAAAGCCATTCGGGAAAAGTGGCAGGTATTACTGAAATCAGCTTCTCATTTGTTTATTACCTTTGGATCTGCATGGGGTTATCGACACACAGCATCAGAAATTTTAGTTGCAAATTGCCTTAAAATGCCTGGGGCATATTTCAAAAAAGAATTAGCATTAAAACATGACATTGTTGAATCGTGGTTACATGTTACCGATCTTTTAAAAGAAATAAATCCAAACTTAGAAATTTGTTTAACAGTGAGTCCGGTGCGTCATATTCGCGACGGTATTGTTGAAAACAATAGGAGTAAGGCCATTTTAATTGAATCCGTCCACGAGATTATTGACAGGGCCAATTTAAAATATATCCCAACCTATGAAATTGTCATTGACGTACTAAGGGATTACCGTTTTTTTAAAGAAGATTTAGTACATCCGTCAGATGCCACTGTGCAAATGATTTGGGATTGGTTGTCAAATAGGATGGTTGAAGAATCCGCATTGGATGTAATGAAATCAATTATCAAAGTTCGAAAAGCAGAAGCACACAAGCCCATAAAAACGTTGGACGATACGCATGAAATGAACAGGTCAAAAATAGCATTGGAAAAGGAGAAACTGTCAAAACTATTTCCTGAAATCAATTGGTAAATTTCAAGTTTTAACACATTTGAAAAAGTAACTTTTTCAGCGGGAATTACATTCTCACAATTGTTCCTTTGTATTCTGATTTTTCACCAACCTCAGGTTGGTCTAGAATAACTTGCCAAATGAATGCTTTGTTGGGTTCTACCATTTGTCCGGTTCTGTTATCAATTCCGCTCCATGGGTTTGAGGCATCCTCGCTCTCGAAAATTATTCCGCCATCTTTTGGATCAACAATAATCATTCGGAATGTAACAGATCGTTGGGTTAATGCGAATGGAATAAAGGTGTTTTTGCGATTGTCGTTAGACATAGGATCGAATCCGTTCACAGCGAGTAAATTATAATCTTCATCGACTGTTATGGATTGAAGAACGGAATTGCTGCAACCCAAATCATTTTTCACGGTAAGTTTTACTTGATAATTTCCTTTTTTGAAAAAGTGCACATTCGCATCTTTATTTTGTTGGGTTGTATTGCGTCCTTCAAACTCCCATAAATAATTGTTACTGATGCAATTGGTGCTGAGTTTCGTAGTTGGTAAACCATTTTCAAAGAGATTTTTATCCAAGACTTCAATATCAACCTTTGGTGAAGGTTTTACATTAAACGATTTGTAATCTATTTCTTTGGAAACGCCTTGTATCCAAGCAATGTGTATACCTTCTGTTTGCGCAATAAATTCATCAAATACATCTGCTTCATCCGAAATACTATAAATATTTCCATTTGGATCTTCTATAAGTATTGTTTCTCCCTTAATAGCGGAAATGTTTAAAACATCTCCTATACAAATATCTGTTAATTCCGGAAGTGTGCTAAGGTTTTCTGTATTCTTATTGTATCCTGGAGGAAACATAAAGCCTTTTGGCATATCTTCCATAATATCATTACTAATATTTATTGCTGTAACGGATTTTTCGGATATGTGATTTTCTTCTGGAATGGAATGTTGAGAGGTACTTGTTGGTTGTTTTTCGGTTAATTCTTTTTCTGTCGTTAAAACTTTATTATTCGGAATGTTTTCAGATGTATTATTTTGAACGGTAGCTTCATCAAAACCATTCAATTTGATTTCATTGGATGTAGGTTCTGCTTGATTAATCTGATTTCTTGTTGAATTTGACTTTGTTAATTTTGCCGTCAGAGGTAAATCGTTTACAGGTGTTAAAAAGTATGCTGAAATACCAATAATAGCAATTGCGGCACCACCAAAAAACCATTTTGTATATGGTTTATTTTTTACGGGCATTTTTGAATCTAATCTTTTCGAAAGATTTTCCCAAGCTTTTGGGTCGTAATCCATTTCAAAATTGTTTAGACTTTCTTTAAATTTATTTTCTAACATGTCTTTTAAATTATTCGACATTTATAAACCTTTCATTAATAATGCGTTGCAAATTCATTTTTGCCTTTGCCAAATTAGATTTCGAAGTTCCCTCACTGATTCCCAGTATTTCACTGATTTCTTTGTGAGAATAATCTTCAAGAACAAATAGACTAAATACGGTTCTGTATGCAGGAGAAAGCTTTTGTATAGCTTCCAAAGCAAACTGGGCCTTAATATCTGTAAGCTCCATTTCTTCAATTTCAATCATAGGGTCTGATGCGCCAAGTTTAAAATCGTTGTCATCATCTGTTAAGAATGGATTTTTTTTAGATTTTCTAATGGTGTCAATAGCAGTATTTGCAATTATCCTTCTTATCCATCCTTCAAACGAACCTTTATGATCGAAAGCTTCTAATTTTTCAAAGACCTTTATGAATCCCTCTTGCAACACTTCCTGAGCAGAATCTCGATCAGAAATATATCGCAAACAAACTGGTAACATTTTACCATAAAAGAGTTTAAACAATTGTTCTTGTGAACGTCTATTGTTCGCAATACAGCCGTCAATTATCCCTTTTAAGTTGTCCTTGTTATCCACATTAATCTTTTCCAAGACGATTTGCTTAAGTTACAGTTGCCTCTATTGGGTTAAAATAGTTTTAAATTACTTTCCAAATTCCGACCACATTAACTGATAATTTTGCCAAATTAATACTAAATTCGCACAGATTCTATTTAAACATTGAATAAATAAAGACGCAAAAAATGAAAGTAACTGTTGTTGGAGCGGGAAATGTTGGTGCCACATGCGCAGACGTTTTGGCTCATAAAGAAATCGCAAACGAAATTGTTTTGTTGGATATTAAAGAAGGTTTTGCAGAAGGTAAAGCTTTAGACATTTGGCAAACTTCTCCTGTTAATTTGTATGACAGTCGAACAATAGGTTCAACGAATGATTATTCCAAAACTGCAGATTCGGATGTTGTTGTTATCACCTCTGGATTGCCTAGAAAACCGGGGATGTCAAGAGATGATTTGATCGCTACCAATGCGGGAATAGTTAAAACTGTAACTGAGAATATTGTCAAGTACTCCCCGAATGCTGTAATAATTGTGGTTTCGAATCCTTTAGATGTAATGACCTATTGCGCTTATCTAACAGCAAAATTAGATCCTACTAAAGTTTTTGGTATGGCTGGTGTATTGGATACAGCGCGATACCGAGCATTTTTAGCGACTGAGCTTAATGTATCTCCTAAAGATATTCAAGCGGTATTGATGGGTGGACATGGAGACACCATGGTACCGCTTCCAAGATACACAACAGTAGCTGGAATTCCTGTTACCGAGTTGATTGATGAAGATAAATTGAATGAAATTATCGAAAGAACAAAATTTGGTGGTGGTGAAATCGTTAAACTTTTAGGAACTTCTGCATGGTATGCTCCAGGCGCTGCTGCAGCTCAAATGGTTGAGGCTGTTGTTCGGGATCAAAGAAGAATTTTCCCTGTTTGTGCATGGTTGCAAGGTGAGTATGGTATGAAAGATATTTATCTAGGAGTTCCAGTGGTTCTTGGTAAAAATGGAATTGAAAAAATTATTGAATTGGATTTAAATGATGCTGAAAAAGCATTATTGCAAGAATCTGCTGAGGCTGTTAAA
>JBILIM010000088.1:0-6522 GCA_044349985.1 Crocinitomicaceae bacterium | reverse complement strand
ATATTCGGCAATACATAACAGTTTCGGCATTGGGCCGAAAGGAACACCCAAATAATCCATATCCAAACCTGCAAGTATAACCCTAACCCCTTTTTTCGCAAGGGTATTTGCAACCTCAACAACACCTTCATCAAAAAACTGTGCTTCATCAATCGCTACCACACGCTCATTGGTCCAAATCTTTAAAATTTCAGCAGCATCTTGCACAGGCGTTGCTTTCAAACTGGTACCCTGATGACTCACCACGTTTTCCTCATGATAACGATTGTCCACAAGAGGCTTGAACAACAGTAATTTCTGGTTGGCAAACTGAGCCCTTCTCAATCGGCGAATTAACTCTTCCGTTTTACCAGAAAACATTGAACCACAAACAACTTCAATCCATCCATTTTGTCGTCCTTCAGTAGGAAATTGTTCTAAAAACATGTTCAAATAAGTTAATTAGGTTATCAACATTTTTACTCTGAGAAAAACTCTTTTTTATGTTTACCTTCTGCTAAATCAATTGGTAATTTTGTAAATCAAAAGTCGTTAATTTGATGCTTAAACAGAAGTTCAAGTTAGCAACTTCATCAAAATGTTGAAAAATTTCAAAATTATAAGATATGTCGCATCTTAAAACCATTCATTCTTCCCTGAAAATAATTCAAGAAGCTTATCAAAAATTAGAATCTGGCGAACTTACCATGGAAGAGCTTGATCAATTCGTTAATGCAACGCAAGAACTACTCGAACGGGCAGTCATCTTAAGGTACAAGGCTTATGAAAATAAAATCGCGAATGTGCAACCCCTTGAAAACCAAGAATTACAAATAGACAACTTTACTCAGGACACTATTCAAATAGAAAAAACTCCTATTTCTGATGAGCCAAGTGTATTCGAGATTGAGGTGGAACAACCAGAACCGATGGAAATTCATTTCGAATCAACGGTTAACGAGGATCCTGTACCAACAATTCCTTTAGATCTTTTCAATGACAACGCGGAAGCAGTAAGGACGCAAATTTTAGATGAAGAGACTGTAGAACACCTAAATATTACATCGACAAGTTTTGAGGAAAATGGAGTTGTGGAGGAACATGTAATAATGGAGCAGGTAAAGCGTACACCTGTAGAAGCTGAAAATAAAGAATTTATTGAAAAGTTTGCGGTTGTCGAAGCTGATTTGTTCAATCAAATTGGTATGTCAAGATTGGAAACGTTAACCAATTGTTTTGGTTTGAATGAGAAATTTCTTTACATCAATGAATTATTCAATGGGTCAAAAGATGATTTCAACGAGGCCGTTCAGCAAATCGATAATGACAGTTCTTATCACGATGCACTTTTAACAGCTTCCATTTATGCTAACAAAAACAATTGGGATACTGAAAGTTCTATAGTACAGGATTTCGTTACCAAATTGAAAAGAAGACATGGTTAATCCGCGCTATTTACTAATAGCATTTGTTTTTTTAACTCAATTCGCTCAAGCACAACTTAATGCAATAAAGGTGCATGTTAATGCATTATGCAGCAAAGAATTTCATGGAAGAGGTTATGTGAATTCGGGAGACTCAATTGCCGCTACGTACATAAAATCATGTTTCGAAAAAAATGAAATTGCATCAATAAACGAAAACTATTATCAATCGTTTTTCTTTGATGTGAATACCTTTCCGGGAGCGATGGAAGTTATGCATAACGGGAAAAACCTAAAACCAGGTATTCACTTTTTAGTTCACCCATCGAGTAATGGTGGAAATAACAGACTGGTTCCTAAAAGGATATCTCAGCAGGAATTATTAGATATTAAACAACTTTCGTCTATACTTCAACAACTTAAAAACGATACTGTTTTCAATGCAGTCTTACTCGATTATTCAAACACCTCGAGCGATACGCTCAAATTACTCCAGCCTATCGGAGAAAAAATCAGCACCTATTTCCCAATCATCGAAATCACCGACAAAAAATTTACTTGGTCTGTATCAGATATTCAATTTAATAATCCTTACATTCAAGTTCAAGATTCCATGTATGAACATGGTAGCGATTTTCAAATTGATATTCGTTCAGAATTTATAAAAAATCACGAGGCGAGGAATGTAATCGGATGTGTTCCATCTAAAAGAAAATCTGACGACTTTATTTTTTTTACCGCTCATTATGACCACCTTGGTCAAATGGGAGAAAACACCTATTTCCCTGGAGCCAATGATAATGCCAGTGGAACAGCTCTTTTATTGGAAATGGCGAATAAAATCAAACGAAAGCCTTTAAAGGTTAATGCTATTTTTATTGCTTTTGCCGGAGAAGAAGCGGGCTTAATTGGGTCGAATTATTTTGTAAACAATTCATTAGTAGACCTCAATAAAGTTCGTTTTTTAATCAATACGGACATCATGGGAAGTGGTGAGGACGGGATAACTGCAGTGAATGCTACCTTGTATGATGAAGCGTTTCAATTGCTTCAAAGAATAAATCGAAAAAAAACATACTTGAAGGATATAAAATCACGAGGTCCTGCCGCGAATTCAGATCACTATTGGTTCACTCAAGCGGGTGTTCCTGGATTTTTTTTCTACACAATGGGGCCGAACAAAAACTATCATGATGTTTTTGATACGTATGAAAATCTATCCTTTTCTGCAACTGAAAATGTGTTGCATCTTATTTATGATTTTGCCCAAAAGCTGTCCAAATAACTTGATAACAAGTGAATTCAAAGTTGTTAACTGAAAAAAGGTTAATTTCGCTGAAACTTTTAATTAATTCATTGAATTTTTCAATAATAAGTGGGGTTTAAAAAATTCATACAAAACAAATGGGTTAAAATCCCTTATCTGGTCATTGTTCATGGCTTTGCTGGTTACGGTTTTTTTCTTTTGGCTGTATATTTTGCAATGAAATTCAACCTAACCAATGAGGCAGGAGCAATCGATCCAAACAATCGCTATTTTCAAGACATGCATGACAAGTACAATCAGAACTTTAAGATTGACAGTGTCTCCATTATGAAAAATCGTTATGAAGTTTTAAACCGAATACTCCTCCTTAATGATTTCTTTCCTCAAAATGCCGAAACCATTCGTAAGGTTTTTGAGACCACCAAAGACGAAAGACTAGCCTTGAAAATGCTAGATGCTGTAGATCTTCACCTTGCCAACAATAAAGCTTACCAGTTAGAAAAAGAAAAAGTTCTGGAAAAAAGCAATAAAACTCCTATCCTAAACGGCTTAAGTGCAATCGAATGGATGAATGTAACGGAATGGAAATATTTCAAGCAAGCCTTATTAAAAGACAAAAAATGGATTGATTCAGCAGCTAAAGCAACCGGTGTTGAAGCTCGAATTATTGTTTGTTGTTTGGTTGGTGAACAGGTGCGCATGTTCAACTCCAGAAGAGAAAAATTTAAGACCTTGGTCGCTCCGTTAAAGTCACTGGTATTGGAAACAAATCAATCTTATGGTGTGACTGGAATTAAAGACCATACCGCCAGAAGAATTGAAGAAAACCTGAAAAATACCACTAGCCCATATTACCTAGGTCCAGAATTTGAACACTTATTGGATTATGATTCAAGCGAAGTCGTTGCTATAAACAAGCACAACGACTCTTTAAGTATTCGCTTACAACGATTGGTTCAATATCAAAATCATTATTATTCCTATCTCTATGCAGGCTTGTTTGTACGACAAATTAAAGTGCAATGGGAAAAAGCAGGATTTCCTATTGATGATCGCCCTGAAATATTTGCATCGCTTTTTAATCTGGGTTACCAAAAATCAAAGCCGAAAAAGGATCCGGCCGTTGGTGGTTCCAATTTTAAAATAAATGATACCGAGCATACTTTTGGTTCTGTTGCTTTTGACTTTTATTATTCTGGTGAATTGGCTGAAGAATTTCCCTATGAAAAGGAGAAATTTATAGCCCCTGCTCCAAAACCGATAAAAAAGACACCCGCAAAGAAAGCATCGTCAACACCTAAAAGTGACACAACTCGCTCAAAAGCAAACTAACCTAGCGTATTTTTTCTTATTATTGGATTCGAAATTTTAAGGATGAACTACTTTCTTTCGTTTTTTCTTATCGTTGCTATCCATTATTCATATGGACAAGCCTACACAGGTACTGAAAAAGTTAAAATAAAATCTTTTCCAACCAAAGCTGCACAATGTGCTCCTCCTACCACCACCACTTACTTAGAACTCAATAATGTTCGTGCCATGGTTCATACAGCAGGGAATCTTTGGCAAATACCTAATCAAAACCTTTCTCAATATGAAATCCCTAAAAATTCTGGGATTATGGCTCTATTTACCGCTGCGTTATGGCTAGGAGGAACAGATGTAAACAACCAGTTGAAACTTGCCGCTTTGCGCTATCGGGAAGGTCAGGATTATTGGACAGGTCCTCTTTCCAAAGTTGTGGCAGAAACCAACTACGAAAATTGCAGCAAATACGACCGACACTTTGTTACAACACAAGATGAAATACGTGAATTTGATGCTTGGTATAACGCCGGGTTGGAAGACGCCCAAAATGGAACAAACAACCAGTCTAGTCTATTTCCAAATTATGAAATCCCAAAAATAATTAAAGAATGGCCAGCGCATGGAGATTTATCTTCAGGTCAGGATTATTATTTAGCACCTTTTTTCGATAGAAACGAAGACGGAAGCTACAATTGGCAGGATGGTGATTATCCCTTTCACGACATCAACAGAACAAGAGAATGCAATAACGACAGAAGGGTTTTGTTGTACGGCGATCAGAATTTCTGGTGGGTTATGAACGACAAAGGAAATATCCATACAGAAACCGGAGCAGACCCTATTGGTATGGAAATACGTGCGCAAGCATTTGCTTTTGCTTCAAATGATGAAATCAACAACATGACCTTTTACAATTACGAGTTGATTAATCGTGGAACCCAAACCCTTTACAATACCTATTTTGGCTTTTTCACAGATGGCGCACTCGGTGACCCCTTCGATGACTATGTAGGATGTGATGTTAACCGCGGACTTGCTTATTATTACAACGGAGATAATGTAGATAGCGAAAATGCAGGATGGAAAGGCTATGGCACTACTCCTCCTGCTGTAGGTGTTGATTTCTTTGAAGGACCGTATCAAGATAACGACGGTATAGACAATGGATTCGGAATAGGTATTAATGAAGCATTAAATGGTATTGGTTATGGTGATGGCATAGTTGATAATGAGCGTTTTGGAATGCGTCGTTTTTTGTATTATTCGAATACGACCAATGGAGCAAATCCGAATCAAACGGACCCCATAACAGCATCTGATTATTACAATTACCTAAGTGGTTTCTGGAAAGATGGATCGCCTTTTTATTATGGCGGGAGTGGGCATATTTCAGATAGTGAAGCCGATCCCAATGTGCCTTGTGCATTTATGTTTCCTGGTGATACCGATCCCTTAGGTTGGGGTACGGGTGGTTTTCCTCAGGTACCTTGGACAGAACAAACGGCCAATAACACGCCAAACGACAGACGTTTTGTTGAATCAGCAGGTCCTTTTATCTTAAAACCCGGAGCTGTCAACAATATTACTGTAGGTGTTGTTTGGGCACGGGCCAATAGTGGTGACCCATTTGCCTCTGTTGATGTTTTGAAAAGAGCAGACGATAAAGCCCAAGCATTATTTGAAAATTGTTTTAAGGTACTTGAAGGACCCCATGCTCCGGATTTGGAAATTCAAGAATTGGAAAACGAATTGATTCTAACCCTCTCTAATCCTTCCAATTCAAACAATTATAATGAAGCCTATACCGAATTTGATCCGTTTATCGTTACCAATGTTCAAAACGCAGACAAATTTTACCGTTTCCAAGGCTATCAGATTTTTCAAATGAAAACTAAAGAAGGTTCACTTTCGGATATCGGAAATCCTTCAAAAGCACGTTTGGTCGCTCAATGTGATATTAAAGACAACGTTTCACGAATTATCAATTTTGAATTTGATGATGACCTGCAAGCAAGTATTCCGGTTGAAAAAGTGGATGGTGAAAACAAAGGCATTCGTCACAGTTTCAGTGTGAAAACAGATCTTTTTGCACAAGGGAATACGCAATTGGTAAACTTCAAAAAATATTACTACATCGCCGTCGCATACGCATACAACAACTTTAAAAATTACAATCCTGACGAACCCTTAACACTCGACGGGCAAAAGCGCCTTTACCTCAATAGCCGCAAAAAAGCATCTGGTGCTGTAAAACTTATTGAAGGAATCCCGCACAATCCTATGCCGGAATCAGGAGGTACGCTTCATTATTTAGAATACGGTGCAATGCCTGAAATTACAAGAATCGATGGCTACGGCAATGGAAATTTATCGCTGGAATTAAGCGAAAAATCGCTTTCCGAAATTCTTTTTGAAGGTATCAAAGAGGAACTTACCTACAGTGCAAACAATGGCCCTATAAAAGTGAAGGTGGTCGACCCGCTTAATGTTGCCAACGGCTATTTTGAATGTAAATTCAGAGATTATGCTATAAGTTCAACGAAT
>JBILIM010000002.1:0-24295 GCA_044349985.1 Crocinitomicaceae bacterium | reverse complement strand
ATTTGACTGGACCGCAAGATATGCTGGTGCCGATAATAGATTGGGTCGTTTTGATTACAAACTTACAACGGATAAAAACGAATTGGGAATCATGACATCACAGTCTATTCAGTCTGCAATTGATAACATGGAAAACGGACCAACAGGGATGGACTCTATATCACAAAAATTAAACGATAAAAATCTAATGTTATCTCCTATCGATCAGAAAAAAATGGAAACTGATCTTTCCAGAAAAACTAGATTATTACGTCTTCTTTACCAGATGAAAGAACACCACGACACTAAATTGGATAAAGACGCTTCTGATGATATTATTCAAAAAGATACATTGTATCTGTGTAAAGGAAAAGAATATGAATTTAATTTTAGAGCAAAAGACGTAATTCACTCTGCATATTTCCCTCATTTTAGAGCACAAGTAAATACCGTTCCTGGGTTAACTACACGTTTCAAATTTACTCCAGACATTTCTACTGCAGAAATGCGTGTAAAAAAGAACGACGATAAATTCAATTACATTTTAATGTGTAATAAAATATGTGGAGGCGCACATTATAAAATGAAAATGTTGGTTGTTGTTTTGGAAGAAGATGCATACAACACCTGGTTGAAAACAAAAGCCAATAGCACCTTTGATAAATTATTTAACGCGGCACCTGCTGCACCAGAAGCACCCACTGATGATGCTACAATGGATGCAGCTCAAAATGAAGAAGGTACTCCAGCTGGAGATGGTGAAAAAAAAGATACGACAATGACTGAACCCAAAACTGCATTTGTTGTTAGAAAATCATTATTGATAAATAGAATTGGTTAATCAAAATTTTTAACTTTTAAAAACGAAAAAAATGGCGGCTATAACGCACGATTCTCACGGACATCATGATTCACATGCACACCATGATCACGATCATGGACATCATGAAGAAAGTTTTGTATCGAAATACATTTTCAGTCACGACCATAAAATGATTGGTAAACAGTTCTTGATTACTGCTGTTTTCATGGGTGTGATTGCAATGTTATTGTCAATACTCTTTAGAATTCAATTGGCATGGCCAGGAGAGAGTTCAGATTTTCTTCACTTCTTTTTAGGAGATGATTGGGCACCAAAAGGCGTTTTGAAAGAAGATATGTATTTAGGATTGGTTACTATCCATGGTACCATCATGGTATTCTTCTTGTTAACAGGTGGATTATCTGGAACATTCTCGAATGTCCTAATACCATTGCAACTTGGTGCAAGGGATATGGCTAGTGGTTTCTTAAACATGCTATCCTATTGGTTTTTCTTCTTGTCATCTATGATAATGTTCTTATCGTTATTTGTGCATGATGGTGCAATCTTTGGAATACAAATTACTGAAGCCAATGTTGGTGATAGCGGTCCCGCTATGGCAGGATGGACAATCTACCCTCCCCTATCTGCACTTCCTCAGGCAGTTAGTGGATCAGGATTAGGTATGACTATGTGGTTATTTTCAATGGCTATCTTTATCGCTGGATCTTTAATCGGTTCTTTAAATTACATCGTTACTGTATTAAATCTTAGAACAAAAGGTATGACAATGACTAGAATGCCTTTAACCATATGGGCTTTCTTTGTTACAGCTATATTAGGTGTACTTTCTTTCCCGGTTCTTCTTTCAGCTGCATTACTTCTAATAATGGACAGATTGGCTGGTACTAGTTTCTACCTATCAGACATTATTGTAAATGGTGAAATGCTTACGAATCATGGAGGTTCACCATTATTATTTCAACACTTATTTTGGTTCTTAGGACACCCTGAAGTATATATTGTACTTCTTCCTGCTCTTGGATTATCTTCTGAGATCATTGCAACCAATTCCAGAAAACCTATCTTCGGATATCGTGCCATGATTGGTTCCATCTTAGCTATTGGATTCTTATCTTTCATTGTTTGGGGACACCATATGTTCGTTACCGGTATGAACCCATTCTTAGGAAGTGTATTCGTCTTTACTACGTTACTTATTGCTATTCCGTCTGCGGTAAAAGTATTTAACTACATTACTACTCTTTGGAGAGGTTCGTTGGTATTAACTCCAGCAATGTTGTTTGCTATTGGATTGGTTTCTACATTTATAACAGGAGGTGTTACTGGAATTATCCTTGCAGATAGTGCTCTTGATATTGCGGTACATGATACCTACTTTGTTGTTGCTCACTTCCATATAGTAATGGGTATGTCAGCAGTATTTGGAATGTTTGCAGGGGTTTACCATTGGTTTCCAAAGATGTACGGAAGAATGATGAATACACGCTTGGGATATGCGCATTTTTGGGTTACCATTATTGGAGCTTATGGCGTATTCTTCCCTATGCACTTTGTTGGGATTGCAGGTGCACCAAGAAGATACTACGATTATTCTGTTTACGGACAATTCGACAACGATTCGTACAACATGATTATGGATTTAAATGTAATCGTTACCGTATTTGCAATATTCGCAGCATTGGGTCAGTTGATTTTCTTATTCAACTTCTTCTACAGTATTTACAGAGGTCCTAAAGCAGTTCAGAATCCTTGGAAATCAAACACCTTAGAATGGACTACTCCAGTAGAACACATTCACGGTAACTGGCCAGGAGAATTACCAACTGTTCACAGATGGCCATATGACTATTCTAAACCAGGAGCTGAAGATGATTTCATTCCTCAAAATGTTCAATTGGCTGAAGGCGAAGAAGAACATTAAGAATACCAAAGATTTTAGAAAGCCTTCTGTCAATATGATAGAAGGCTTTCGTATTTTTGTTAAAATATAAAAGAATTGGAAGATTCATTTGACTATAGGGAAGAAGCTGAAAACCACGGTGAACAGGAATACGATAAAGTTTTACGTCCAAAAACATTATCAGACTTTTCTGGCCAACCACATGTAGTTGAAAATCTTGAAATATTTGTTCAAGCAGCTATACTAAGAGGTGAACCGCTTGACCACGTATTATTACATGGACCTCCTGGCCTAGGTAAAACTACACTTGCAAACATTATTGCAAATGAATTAGGTGTAGGTTTCAAGGTAACAAGCGGACCCGTTTTAGATAAACCAGGAGATCTTGCTGGACTATTAACCAATCTTAATCAGGGAGATGTTTTATTTATTGATGAAATTCACAGATTAAGCCCGGTTGTTGAAGAATACTTGTATTCAGCAATGGAAGACTACTGCATTGATATTCTAATTGATTCTGGACCCAATGCGAGAAGTGTTCAAATTACATTAAATCCCTTTACGTTAATTGGGGCTACTACACGTTCAGGATTACTAACTTCCCCATTAAGAGCAAGATTTGGCATCAATTCTCGATTGGAATATTACGATGCTAAAACTTTAACCACAATTGTAGAAAGATCCTCCAGTTTATTAAATATTCCGATATCAGAAGAAGCTGCATACCAAATTGCAAGCCGCAGTCGAGGGACACCTAGAATTGCTAACGCGCTTTTGCGAAGAGTAAGGGATTTTGCTCAAATTAAAGGAACTGGAAGAATTGACAATTCTATCACTGAAATTGCGCTTAAAGCATTAAACGTTGATGAAAATGGTTTGGATGAAATGGATATCAGAATCCTCAAAACCATAATAGATAAGTTCAATGGTGGACCAGTAGGTCTAACTACAATAGCTACAGCAATAGGAGAAAATGCTGGAACATTAGAAGAAGTGTATGAACCCTTTCTAATCCAAGAAGGATTTTTGATGCGCACCACTAGAGGCAGAAAAGTAACTGAAAAGGCGTTTAAACACTTTGGGAAAGAAAGTGGATGGTTTCAAGGTGGATTATTCTAAAACGTGATTAACAAAAAGAAAAACACCCTCATCATAAAAGAAAAGGCTAGTGAATTAGGTTTTCTTTTTTGTGGTATATCTAAAGCAGAATTTCTGACTGATGAGGCACCTCTATTGGAATCTTGGCTAAAAAATGGACAACATGGAAAAATGGCGTATATGGAGAACCATTTTGATAAACGTTTAAATCCTACCCTTTTAGTTGAAAATGCGAAATCGGTAATAACACTACTCTACAATTATTTTCCAGAAGAACACACACATAACACTAATGATGGACCTAGAATTTCAAAATATGCTTATGGCGAAGACTATCATTTTGTTATTAAAGATAAACTAAAGTCATTTTTGACATACATACAAGATACAATCGGCGAAATATCAGGACGTGTTTTTGTTGATTCAGCACCAGTGATGGAAAAAGCATGGGCAAAAAAATCAGGTGCAGGTTGGATAGGTAAACATACCAACCTCATTAACCCCAAAATGGGTTCATTCTTTTTTCTTTCTGAAATGATTATTGACCTTGATTTAGATTATGATGGTCCTATAAAGGATTACTGTGGTACGTGCACAAAATGCATAGACGCTTGTCCTACTGAGGCTATAATAGAACCCTACAAATTAGATGCTTCAAAATGTATTAGCTATCTAACCATCGAGCTTAAAGATCAATTGTTACCAACTGCTTTCAAAGGTAAAATGGCCAATTGGGCATTTGGATGTGATATCTGCCAGGATGTGTGCCCATGGAACCGTTTCTCTAAAAAACACAATGAACCCCGTTTCTTACCAAGTGAACAATTCTTACAAATGTCGAATCAAGACTGGGAGGACCTTACAGAAGAAGTTTTCGGTGAGTTGTTTCGAAATAGCCCTTTAAAACGAACAAAATATAACGGATTGAAGCGTAATTTAGATTTTCTAAAACCTTAGTCAACAAAAAAGGGAGCACAAGGCTCCCCAATATATAAAATGTCGTTAAAATTAATTTCCGCCACCCATCATTTTAAGTTGATCCATAGTCATTACGGAATAGCCTTCAGGAACAGTAGTATCAAATAAAGATTTTGCTGCCTTCTTATCTAATTTTGGTTCAACACCTGTCACCGTTAAGGTCATTTTTAAACCCCCATTATTCATATCATATTGCATTGCCATTCCCGGGATTTCCTCGTTCAAATAACTCTGGCCCTTTTTTGACATTACGATTTCTTCAGTATACCAATAAATACTTTCATTACCTTCATCATCCGTTAAAATGGCTTTTTTACACGTATAACCCTCAATAGCTTTAGTTTCATCAGAAAAGGTAACTTCATAATTTGGCATAGTCCCTGTATTACTTTTTTCAGTTTCAGCAATAGTTGTTTGTACGGCATTTTTACCCATCATTCCTCCCATTAATATTAACACATTACCAGATGTTTCATCAGTAATAGAGGTAACATTCATCATAGCACCCATATTCATTTCGACACGTGTAGATTTGTCTTTAAAGTACATTTCCATTTTTGATCCTTGTAACATAGAAGCAGCCATCGCCATATCCGGATCTTCCGAAGAAACATCCATTTTATATGAAATGTGACCTTCGGTTATTTGTGCCATTAGTGATGAAATGCACAACGAACAAAACACAAAAAGCAGTAGAATTAAATTTTTCATAGAATTTATTTTTAAAATCAAATTAATAATTAATGACTTAGCCACCAAAGAGCCATTTAAAAATGTCATTACCGTTTGCATAAATCAAAAGTCCCATTAAAAGGAAGAAGCCGATATATTGAGCGTATTCCAATACTTTCTGAGGTGCCTCTCTACGCGTTATTATTTCATAAAGAAGGAAAATCACATGACCTCCATCCAAAGCAGGTATCGGCAATATATTCATGAATGCAAGTATAATAGAAATAAATGCCGTGTTCTCCCAGAAACGCTGCCAATCCCATTCTGCTGGAAAAAGATTTCCAATTGTAGCAAATCCCCCAATAGATGTAGCACCCTTTTCCGTAAATAAAAACTTCAATTGGGCTGCATAATCAGTAAGGGTTTGAATTCCTCGATCGAAACCTCGTCCAATACTCTCCCCAAAACTATAATGCACAGTTTTAATTTTTGCGTAATCTATAGTATGCGCACTGTCTTGATTGGTTACAAAACCAATTGTTCCATCATCTTTTACAGTAGGTTGTAATGTGATTCGCTTTCCCAAACGGTCAACAACTACATCTACTTTTTTCGATTTTGAATTGTACAATTCTCTTTGAATGACGTCATAATACGCTATAGGATGTGCATTCACACTAATAATCTTATCACCTTTTCTTAACCCTGCCGCTTCAGCAGGACTTTTACCAATTACTGAATCTACTGTAGTTGCGTTACTGCGCATTCCAGCTATTGGAAGTGCACCTTTTTCAAAAAGTTCATAATCGATATCCTCTGGCAAGGTTATGGTTTCTTTTTTGCCATCTGCATGAACAACACTCAATGCTCTTCCGCCACGCAATAAAACGGATTTATTGATGTCTTGAATATTATCAATTTCTTCTCCATCGATTGCTAAAATGTTATCACCAGATTGCAAACCATATTTTTGAAGGTAAGGGTGAACAGATACTCCTGCAGTTAATTCTGAGGGTTTTAGTTGTTCTTCACCATAACCGAACATCACCAAAATATAGATCAAAACACCTACAATTAGATTAACCACAACGCCGCCAATCATTATGATTAAACGCTGCCATGCCTTTTTAGAACGAAATTCCCATGGCTGCGCAGGTTGCGCCAACTGTTCTTTGTCCATGGATTCGTCAATCATTCCTGCAATTTTAACGTAACCTCCAAGAGGCAACCATCCGAGTCCCCATTCCGTTTTGTCTGGATCCACAGCCCAATCTTTAGGAGTTTCTTTTGAAAACCAAGAGTTGCGACGCTTTCCATTGACTTTTTTTGTTCTAACAAGTGAAAACCACGGATTAAAAAACAAATAGAATTTTTCTACACGCGTTTTAAAAAGACGAGCAGGAATGAAGTGTCCAAATTCATGAAGAACTATTAAAATTGAAAGCGAAAGAATAAGTTGCGCAGCTTTAATCCAGAAATCCATTTTTATTATTGTTAGTTGGCAAAGATAATCGTTTAGTCGTTAGAATGTGTTTCCTCGTAGTAGCCATTCTCAATAAAGTAATCCAGTATTGCTTCTTTTAACAAATGTTGTTGATCCTTATCGTTTAATGGGGGTAGTTTCTTGAGCAGTTTGAAGTGAGGCCATTGGTCCTCATCACGTCCCTCAAATTCATAATAACCGTAGGGTTCAAGTAAGGTACAAATAGCAACGTGGAAGAGGTCCGTTTTCTCATTCTTTGTAAAGTTTTTGTATCCAAGCCCCAATTCATTCACACCTATTAAAAAAAGAATGGCTTGAATATCCATACCCTCACCTTCCTGGTGTTCCAAATGTTTTTTCAATCGTTGAAAACGCAATTCAATGTCAAAATCCATGTGTTAAAATTAAGAAAATAGCGAGGTTTAGCGTTCAACTTTCAAAACAAAACCAAGATTAATTGTGTTATTGTTTAACTTTACAATAAAAAGAAATATGAAAAATGGGTTTGCTTTTTTAAAGTTGTTTGTTGTGGGTTTTATACTCGTTTCTTGTTCCTCTGAAAACGATACGGAGATTGCAGAAAAAGAACAAACATGTTCATTCACCTACAATCATTCGGCATCTAACTTGGAATGGACTGCCTTCAAATTCAATGCAAAAACACCTGTGAAAGGAACGTTTAATACGGTTAACATAAAAGGATTAAACAATTCTGAAGACCCTAAAGCCTTGATTAAGTCCTTGAGTTTCTCCATTCCTACAAATACTGTAGAAACGCAGAATCCGGAGCGAAACGGAAAGATTGTAACCTACTTTTTTGGGAAGATAGCTACAGATTCAATTACGGGTAACGTCGTGGATTTAAAAGACAATGGCGAAGCAATTATTGCAATCACCATGAACAAGATTAAAAAGGATGTGAAAGGAACCTACACGTTGACAGATGGTAAATTCAGTTTTTCTGCGAGTATTGATGTTTTAAACTGGCAAGCTGGGACTGGTATAGAGACTTTAAATACTATTTGTAAAGATTTACACACTGGAGAAGATGGTGTATCGAAATTGTGGTCTGAAGTGGATTTGAAGTTTACAACTTCGCTTGTAAAAGAGTGTAAATAATTCACCCCTCAACAATACGCGGTTGAGAATTTATCGCGTTTTTTCAATTTGGCTATCCTATTCGAAGTAATTTTCGAATATGAATTTCATCGATGTATTAATCATTATACCGGTAATTTTTGGAGCATATCGCGGATTCAAAAATGGTTTGGTAATGGAAGTATTCCTTCTGCTCGCCCTTTTTGTAGGATTGTATGTAGGAATAAATTTCTCGGAGTTTTTTTCCGAAAAGTTAAAAAGTTGGTTAGGTTGGGACAATCAATATTTACCAATCATTACATTCAGCTTGATTTTTATTGCTATCGGAGCAATGATATATTTTCTTGGAATCACCCTTGATAAATTGATTAAAGCGGTTAAGCTAACCCTGATCAATAAAATTTTTGGCAGTGTTTTTTCGACCCTCAAAACGCTTTACTTCGTAAGTATAACCTTAATTCTTATTTCTGCTTACGATAAAGGTGGCAGTTTTTTACCTGTAACTGCGAAGCAAGGATCATTATTGTACCAACCCACCATTGATTTTTCAACCAAAACGATTCCAGGTTTAAGTGGAAGTAATTTGGTTGGAGCCCTTTCATTGGATTCGATGACTTTGGAAAATAAAGTAGCAAGCGATTCGCTATCGGTAAGCACTCAAGATTCACTTACAAAGAAAAAGCTATGATTGCGGCAACATTAAAACAAATTTTCTGGATTGCGGTTGTTTCCATTTTGTTCATTGTTCAAGGAAAAGCTCAAGTACTAAAAGAAGTTTTTCCAGTAAATACAAAAGATCTAAAATTGAAGTCGGTAACATTTGGACCCTATCTGGAGGCTGAAAAAGGAAAATTTTTCCTGCTTGAATTGGGATTTGAAGCTCAAATAAAAAGCTTAAAATTAAACGCATTTAGGGCACATGGAATAAGTGGCGGTTTAAATTATGATTTTAAATCATCGAACTTTGGATACGATTTAGGATATTGGTTCAGACCGAGAGTTCTTGGCTTTACAATCGGTGGTAATTTAGGATTTAGATCAGATCTATCATCAACTTCTAGCTTCGGCATCTCACCAACTGTCGGTTATAAATTTTGGTTGTTACATGCACAGGCTGGTTTTTACCTGTGGACCGTTAAACCTTCAATTATGAATACCAATACTGTATTTGTAGCGCTGAAATTTGCTCCCGTATATGCTAAAAAACGCTCTTTGAACAAAGGGAAGAATAGTATATTCAAATAAACTTTAGAAAAGTTTACCTTGTGCATACGTTGCATTGAACGCTGGCAACTGTACCTCAGGCACATTGTTTACAGCATTGAGGAATAAAGATTTTTGAACCTCATGCGCATTCATATTGTTTTCTGAAAAGGGTGTATACAAATCCGTTAAAGGGATTAACCCATTAATCCAATTGCTTTCCAATTCCTTGTTCAAAATACACGGCATTCTCTTTTTCGTGTTGTGAATTTCCCCCATCAAAGGATTGGCATCGCAGGTCAGTATGGTAAATGTACCAAGGATGATTCCTGTCTTAGAATCCAACCATGTATCAAAAAGTCCCGCCATGCTGAAAACAAAATCGTTCTTTGGATAAATGAAATAAGGGATTTTAACTTTACCATTCAATTGCCATTCAAAAAAACCACTGGATGGAATAATGCAACGATTTCTTGATACCAAATGCTTGAAACTAGGCTTTTCGGCAGCGGATTCAACCCTTGAATTTAAGGTCATTGCGGAAATCTCCTTAGGATCTGAACCATTGAACCATGACGGAACAAGCCCCCAGTTCATTTCGGTAATTTCATCCGAAGCTGTTATTATGCGCCATTTTGAAAAAGCAAACCCGGAGTGATAATAAATTGGGGTTTCGTTCAATCCCTCAGGAATTTCTTTCTTGTAGCGTCTTGATAAATCAATATTTTTTGATGTTGATGAATTGCTGTAACACATAAATTACGTCCTTAATTTTAAAAATAGTTCATTTCGAGCGCATTCAGGCACTTTTATGTGCAAAATTCAATCAATTTTAATTTAATTTGGTTACCTTTGGCGCCTGAATTTGAAAAACATGTCGATAGGCGTTAAAATATTCTCGGGTAGAGCTTCACGCACTTTAGCAGAACAGATTGCTTCAAAATATGGCGTTAGTCTTGGTGATGTTAATGTTATGGAATTCAGTGATGGTGAATTTCAACCTTCATTTGAAGAAACCGTTCGTGGTCAGGATATTTTTATTGTCCAATCAACCATGCCGCCAAGTGACAATCTTTTTGAATTATTGCTCATGGTGGATGCAGCAAGAAGAGCTTCCGCAAGAAAAATTATTGCTGTCGTTCCTTATTTCGGTTTCGCACGTCAAGACCGAAAAGATAAGCCCCGTGTTGCTATTGGTGCAAAATTGATTGCCAACATGTTGATGGCTGCTGGAGTTGATCGTATAATGACAATGGACTTGCACGCGGATCAGATTCAGGGATTCTTTGAAGTGCCAGTAGATCACTTATTTGCTTCAACCATTTTCTTCCCTGAAATGGAGAAATTGGATAACGGAAATTTAGTCATGGCCGCACCTGATGCAGGTGGTGCTAAACGCGCAAATTCGTATGCCAAGAAGCTAAATACCGGTTTGGCTATTTGTCACAAGCATCGTAAAAAAGCAAATGAAGTAGCGGAAATGACCGTAATAGGTGACGTTGAAGGAAAAGATGTTATCCTGATAGATGACATGTGCGATACGGCAGGTACACTAACAAAGGCAGCCGACTTATTTATCGAGCGTGGAGCGAAAAGTGTTCGCGCTTTTTGTACGCACGCCGTGTTGTCTGGTCCAGCCTATGAGCGCATTGAGCAGTCAAAACTGACAGAGCTCATCGTCACAGACACGATTCCTTTGAAGCAGTCATGTGATAAAATTCGTGTATTAACCGTTGCGGATTTGTTCTCTGATGTCATTCGAAGAATGGTCAATAACCAGTCTATCAGTTCACACTTTGTAATCTCTTAAATACATATATAATGAAAACAGCACATTTGAGCGGTTCGCTCCGAGCGAACGTAGGGAAGAAGGATGCCGCTGCATTGAGAAATGCGGAATTGGTTCCTTGTGTGCTTTACGGGTTGGGTGAGCAAACTCACTTTTCGGTAAAGCGTAACGACATCGAGAAAATCGTTTTCTCTCCTGAAGTTTATCTGGTTGAACTGGACCTTGAGGGTAAAAAAGCGAAAGCAGTTATCCGTGAATTGCAGCACCATCCTGTTAAAGGAACTGTATTACACGTTGATTTTCTTGAGTTGAATGATACCAAACCGGTTCGAGTTAAATTGCCGGTTCGATTGACAGGTTCTTCTAAAGGTGTTATGGCCGGAGGTAAGTTAATGCAAACATTTCGTCAATTAACATGCTTTGGTTTGTCACAAGATTTACCAGACGCAATTACCTTAGACATAACTAAATTAAAAATTGGGAAATCTATTCGTGTAAGCGCTATCGAAATTCCAGGGGTTAAGTTTTTAGATCCTGCAAATGCGGTTGTTGTTTCGGTTAAAATGGCTCGTGGAGCTGTTAAACCTGCAGATGACGATGATGATGAGGATGAAGATTAAGATGTGATCTGAAATGATTATTTTAACAGGCTGTCTCTAAGAGGCGGCCTGTTTTGTTATAAGGCGGAACGAAATAGAAGCCGAGAAACACAAAAATGAAACAAAGGTTTCGAAAGAAATCAAATAAATGGATAAGCAATTGGACAGAAACGCTTACTTCTTCTTCAACTGCTCTTTAACAAACAATTCAATTGCTGCTGTCATTGAAGGCGCATTTGGCATAGGGGCATGCACATCCAATCGAAGATTGTTCTTGATAACCGCATTGGCTGTTGTAGGTCCAAAAGCCGCAATTTTTGTTTCGTTTTGTTTGAAATCAGGGAAGTTTTTGAAAAGTGACTCAATTCCTCCCGGACTAAAAAATACGAGCATATCGTAATACACATCTTCCAAGTCAGAAAGGTCTGATGCAACAGTACGGTATAAAATGGCCTTTGAAAAATTGTAATTGTGCTCTTCTAAAGTAATTGGAATCTTATCTCTTAGAATATCCGTGCAAGGCAATAGGAACTGCTCTCCTTTGTGCTTTTTCATCACCTCTACCAAATCTTCAATCGTTTGCTTACCAAAGAATATTTTCCGTTTACGGTACGTAACATATTTCTGGAGGTAATACGCAACAGCTTCAGAAATACAGAAATATTTCATGGTATCAGGAACCTCAAAGCGTATTTCTTCACAAATTCTAAAAAAATGATCAATCGCCGTCTTTGAAGTTAAAATGATAGCGGAATGCTCTGTAATATTAATTTTCTGTTGGCGAAATTCTTGAGCAGGAATACCTTCTACATGAATAAATGGACGAAAATCTATTTTCAATTTATATTTTTCCGCCAAATCGTAATATGGAGATTTTTCACCCTCAGGTTTGGGTTGAGAAACTAATATCGTTTTAATTGCCAATTTGCAGTAATATTAAATCCAACTAAATTTGCCTAAGAAGCGCTCTGTAACAAAGTAATTTAGAACTAGTAACGGAAGAACTTCAAGGGTGCAAAAATACAAAATAATATAATACCACGAAATCCCTTTATTGAAAACTAATATTGCGTTCTTGATTATTCGCACAACAATTTTCAGAAGGAAAAGCAAAACGAAGCTTATAGAAAAAAGGTGTATTTTTTCTGGATTCATTATCCAAAGAAGCGCTAAAACAGAAAACAATACCCCGTAAACTGTGTTGCCGATTATAACGTTTGTTATAGCCCCTTCAATCTTTTGATATTCGCCACTAATCCAAGCAGAAAGCATCATTCCGAAAATTTCAATGAGGAAAAAAAAGCAAGGAAATGCAGCTCCAACTATTAAAGAAAGGTTCCAATTAAGACCCCAGGATTGGTGGCAAATTAGGAAAACACACAAACCTGTACCGATGAAATAACTCAAATTCAAGGCTACAGAACTTAATGAACTCAATCTTAAATTTTCCTTAAGCACTTGTTCAATACCTTCTTGTTTTAAATACACCCCAAAAACCGTCTGAATTGCCTTATTGTTATAAAATCTAGCAAGACCTATTAAAAGGAATGACACCGCACTTATTCCAGTAAGAATAATTACAAATGAGGAGTCTCTTTGCTCCAATTGTTCCGGAACAAAATAAGTACTTGCAATGTTTAGTAAATTATTCAATTTGATACGCTTCCATTAATAAGGCATTGTAAAGTTACAAACCAAATAATTATTATTCGACCTTGAGTAAATATTAGTTAAATTTGCACCATAAAAATTTTCGAAATGAGATCAGATTTATACGTTCACCCCGATTATTACAACATGGACGATTTGTTGTCCGAAGAGCACAAACTGGTTCGTGATGCTGCACGTGCTTGGGTTAAAAAAGAAGTTTCGCCCATCATTGATGAACACTATGAAAAGGCAACTTTCCCTAATCATATTTTAAGCGGACTAGGAGAGATTGGTGCATTCGGACCGTATATTCCTGAAACCTATGGAGGTCCTGGTCTCGATCAAATTTCATATGGCTTAATCATGCAGGAACTGGAACGATGCGATTCAGGTTTACGCTCTACAGCCTCTGTTCAATCGTCATTGGTGATGTATCCCATTTGGAAGTATGGATCGGAAGAACAAAAAATAAAATACTTGCCTAAACTCGCTACAGGCGAAATGATGGGGTGTTTCGGATTAACAGAACCAGATCACGGTTCCAATCCAGGAGGAATGCTTTCCAATTTCAAGGATGCTGGCGATCATGTGATTCTTAATGGCGCTAAAATGTGGATTTCAAATGCACCGTTTGCTGACATCGCTGTTGTTTGGGCTAAAGATGAAAGTGGTAGAATTCATGGGTTGATCGTAGAGCGTGGTATGGAAGGATTTTCTACTCCTGAAATGCACGGTAAACTTTCTTTACGAGCTTCATCAACAGGAGAATTGATTTTTGTTGATGTTAAGGTGCCAAAAGCGAACATTCTTCCAGGAAGATCTGGATTAGGTGCGCCATTAAGTTGTTTAGATTCTGCACGTTTTGGAATTGCTTGGGGTGCATTGGGTGCGGCAATGGACTGCTACGATCAGGCTTTACGCTATTCGAAAGAACGTACACAATTCGGAGTTCCAATTGGATCTTTTCAATTGATTCAGAAGAAATTGGCTGAAATGATAACGGAAATCACAAAAGCCCAATTGCTCACCTTCCGTTTAGGACAATTGAGAAACGAAGGAAAAGCAACTTCTGCCCAAATATCTATGGCGAAGCGAAACAACGTTGAAATTGCCCTAAATATAGCAAGAGAAGCAAGACAAATACATGGTGGAATGGGAATTACAAGTGAATATTCTATTATGCGACACATGGCCAATCTCGAATCGGTTGTAACCTATGAGGGAACACATGATATACATTTATTGATTACGGGGATGGATGTTACAGGTATTCCTGCATTTACCAGAGAAATGCCTGATTTAAAGTAATGCCGAACATTACGAATTGAAATCGGCTAGAATCTTATCGGCCAATATGTTACTTAGTTTAAAATAACTTTCATTGGTCCAACCGCCAACATGCGGCGTAAGTAATACATTTTTTGAATTTAACAGAAATTCCAAGTCGCTTGGAATTTCTTTTTTAAAAAAACTTTTAAAATCGGATGGTTCAAACTCTAAAACATCCAATCCTGCTCCAATCACTTTTCCCGATTTCATCGCGTCTACTAAAGCCTTTGTTTCAACTATTTTTCCTCTCGAGAGATTTAATAGAAAAATAGGCTTTTGAAATGAATTGAAAAATGAATCGTTTGCCATAAACAACGTTTCTTTATTTTGAGGAATATGAAAGCTAATAATGTCAGCGTGTTCATATAGCGCACTCATTGCACATTCCATAACAAAGTGGTCACCAAAACCTTTTTTGTATTTGTCATAGGCCATGAGTTTGATGTCAAAGCCTCTTAATTTTTTGGCGAAAGCACTGCCATTGTTTCCGAAACCGATTATTCCAACTGTTTTACCATCCAATTCTATACCTCTATTGCCTTCCCTATCCCAAATTCCTGATTTAACGTCTCGATCAGCTGTATGCAAGTGATTCATCAGAGATAAGAGCATCCCTAAAGCATGTTCACCAACGGCATTTCGGTTACCTTCAGGTGAATTGTAGACTTTGATATCACGCTTACTGCAATAATTAAGGTCAATGTTTTCCAATCCCGATCCCGATCTTGCAATGAACTTTATGTCCGGTGCAAATTTCAAGAAATCCTCATTCATTGTAAAACGCGACCTCAGCACGATGCCTTGTGCATTGGAAATGCAATTTATAATTTGATCCTTGTCGTATTCCCAAGCCAATTCACATTGCATTCCTGCATCACTTAATCGTTCTACCAAAACGGAATGTACACTATCTAAAAATACGACTTTCAAAGGTTCAAAAAAATTAAATTCGTTTAGACTAAAACCTCAAATATATTTTAATAATTGCGAAAATTGACCGCTATTTTAAAACTAACGTATGCCGCCGCCAGCTTCAAATGGTTTTTCGGGAACCATAAAACTCAATTTACCTTCGTGATCCTCGGCCATTAATATCATACCTTGACTTTCAATACCTCGGATTTTTCTTGGAGCTAAGTTTAACAACACCTGTACCGTTTTACCGATAACGTCTTCGGGTTGATAATGTTCCGCAATACCCGATACAATGGTGCGTTTATCGATTCCCGTATCCACGAGCAGTTTAAGTAATTTATCTGCCTTTTCAACTTTTTCGGCATTCAAAATGGTACCCAGACGTATGTCCATTTTTGTAAAGTCATCAAAAGAAACTTCCATTTTCTGCGATTCAAATTTTTGGTTTAACGCCTGCGCGCCTTTTAACTTTTCCACTTCAGCTTGAACGAGTTCATCTTCAATTTTTTGAAAGAGAATTTCCGGATTGTTGATAGCGTCTCCTGCATTTAAAAGATGAACAGTTCCAGCATCGTTCCAATCCTTAGATTTAAAATTCAAAAACCCTTCAAGTTTTGATGCTGTTAATGGTAAAAAAGGTTGTAAAACTATACTCAAATTTGCCGTGATTTGCAATGCAATATTCATGATTGTTGCTACACGATCAGGATCCGTCTTAATCAATTTCCAAGGCTCTTGATCTGCAAGGTATTTGTTTCCCATTCGCGCTAAATGCATCGCCTCGGCTTGTGCATCACGCAATTTATATTGGTAAATGAGTGCCGCGATTTTTTTAGGAAGTTGGCCCATTTCGGCAATAACTTGTTCATCTGTTTCGGTTAGTTCGCCACAAGCTGGAATTTTTCCATCATAATACTTGTGCGTGAGTACAAGCGCCCTATTCACGAAATTACCCAGTATATCCGCCAATTCACTATTTACTCGTGTTTGATATTCCTTCCAGGTAAACTCGGAGTCTTTACTTTCAGGCGCAATCGCTGTGAGTACGTATTTAAGTTCATCGATTTTATCAGGATAAGCAGCAATGTATTCGTGCAACCAAACAGCCCAATTTCTTGAGGTTGAGAATTTATCCCCTTCTAAATTTAAAAACTCATACGCAGGAACGTTATCTGGAAGAATTAACCCGCCATGATCTTTTAGAAGAATTGGGAAAATTATGGCATGAAACACAATATTGTCTTTACCAATGAAGTGCACCAGTTTACGGTCACCGGTCCAATAATCTTCCCAATTTTTATTGTGATCCAAGGCCCATTGTTTCGTGGCGGAAATGTAACCAATTGGTGCATCCAACCAAACGTAAAGTACCTTACCATCGGCATTCGGAAGTGGAACCTTTACTCCCCAATCCAAATCTCTGGTCATTGCTCTTGGGTGCAATCCACCATCTATCCAAGACATGCACTGACCAATAACTTGATTTCTCCATGTTTTGGGATCATGCTGTTGCACACCTTCCAATTTTCCTTCTTTTATCCATGTTCTCAACCAGTCCTCATGAAGTTGCATCGGCAAATACCAGTGCGAGGTCGATCTCAACACAGGTGTATTACCACTTAAAGTGGAAATTGGATGGATCAAATCTTTTGGACTCAAATCTGAACCACATTTCTCACATTGATCCCCATATGCGCCTGGATTTTGGCATTTCGGACACGTTCCTGAAATGTATCTGTCGGCTAAAAACTGTTGAAACGATTCGTCATAGTATTGTTCACTCGTTTCCTCGGAAAATTTACCTTTTTCATGCAAAACTTTGAAAAATTCTTGTGACGTTTCATGATGGATAGCAGCAGAGGTTCTGTGAAAAATATCAAAATTTATGTTGAAATCATCAAAAGCTTTCTTTATCAAATGGTGATATTTATCAACGATTTCTTGAGGGCTAATACCTTCTTTTTTGGCACGCAAAGTTATTGCTGCACCATGCTCATCACTTCCACATATAAAAGCAACATCATGATGGTTCATTCGAAGAAAACGAACAAAAATATCTGCCGGAAGATAGACTCCTGCGACATGTCCAAGATGAATAGGTCCGTTTGCATAGGGTAATGCTGCGGTTACCGTATATTGGGATTTGGTCATGGTCTTAATTAATTTTTAATGTAAATTTAGTATTGTTGTTTAGAGCCATTAAGCCTTCTTTAAATTTCTTGAACCGTTTCAGTTTCGTTAAACGAAATACCATTTTGATTCAATTCTTCAAGAATGGGTTCGTAAATGTGGGACTGTAACGGCAACATAACACCTCTTTCTGCAATCTCCCCGTTTAAAATCATCTTTGAGACCATACCTAGAGGCAAGCCAACAGTTTTAGACATCGCGGTATGCACTTGATCCTCACCTATACAAATCATTGAAGATTGAATTTTATGGTTTTTTTCATTTTTAACAAATTCAAACTCATGATACATAACCAACATGTCCTTGTCTTCAGGATTCAATACCCATTTACCAACAAGAATATTTTCCAACAGCTGCGCTGGCGTTGCATTAACAAGTCCAAATGATTTTTCATTTTCGAAAAGCCCCAACCATTTAAAACGTTCAAACAGATGCAGGCGATTTTCACCTAAAAACGATTTGAACTTATCCTCTACAGATACATCTTCCCGGTATGGCAAAAACGCATTGATAAAATTTCGGGGAGTTAACTGATCCGAATGCTCCATAGGCATAGAATTATCTGTCATGCCCAATTCCACAAAAACATTCCAAGCGGTGCAGAAATCTTTTCGTCGCAACGTACCTCTAAATAGTGTTGGGATAGTATCAATGCCATATGTACTTCTGTAAGAGAGGGAATCCCGGTTTGCATAACCTTCAAAATCACCATATCCCTCTATATGAACAGGAAAGATTCTGCCAAACAAGCGATGGTATGGAATATATTTATATTCATCGTTTACAATAAAAGTTGCTAAACCTCCCTGTCCTGCCAAAACAACATTCCTTGGATTCCAAGTAAACTTATAATTCCAAGGGTTATCATCGCTATCAGGAGCGATAAGCCCACCGCAGAAAGAGCGGAACGCCTTTAGTTTTCCTCCCTCAGCATTAATCTTGTGAATGATTTGCATGGCACTCATATGGTCAATTCCCGGATCTACGCCAATTTCGTTCATGATTATGATGTCCGCATTTTTAGCATCTTCATGAAGAGCCTTCATTTCAGCAGAAACATAAGAAGGGGTGATCAAATGTTTCTTTGAATCGATACAATCTTTTGCAACCTCTGGATGGTATTTTGCAGGAAGCATGGAAATGACCACATCTGCTTTTTCGATTTCCTTAATTCGCTCCGATTGATTTAAGGCATCAAATTGTAGCGCTTTTCCTCTAGGGTGTTGTCCTATCTTGCGTTTTACCAGATTTAAATCTTGGTCAACAACGCGTACCATCCAATTATTTTGTTCTGCATTACTTAATAAATAACGAATTAATGACGATGCAGACATTCCTGCACCCAGAATAAGGATACTTTTCATAAACGGAAACTTCGTTGCAAAAGTAATGGATTGCCACGAATTTAAGGCGCTGATTTAGCATATTAACTGAAAAAATCAACACCCTTTTTCATTTGTCTCATAGCTTTTGGTATTGCCTAATCCGTTAAAAAAACTATTTTTGCGATGGTAATTATACGATTATGGGAAGAGCATTTGAATATCGAAGAGCTGCTAAGGAAAAGCGTTGGGATAAAATGTCTAAGTTGTTTCCTAAATTAGGCAAGGCAATAACAATGGCTGCTAAGGAAGGAGGTGAAGATCCTGCAACCAATGCAAAATTGAGAACGGCAATTCAAAACGCGAAAGCAGAGAATATGCCGAAAGACAATATCGAAGCAGCCATTAAGAGGGCGGCACAAAAAGATATCAGTGCTTTTACTGAAGTGATCTACGAAGGAAAAGGTGCGCATGGTGTTTTGGTTATAGTGGAATGTGCTACTGATAATCCAACACGCACCGTTGCAAATGTGAAATCCTATTTTAATAAGGCTGGCGGTAGCGTAGTACCGAATGGTTCCTTGGAATTTATGTTTAACAGAAAGTCGGTCTTTGAAATAAATAAAACTGCAGATTTAGATCCCGAAATGCTAGAGCTCGAACTTATAGATGCCGGATGTGAGTATTTAGAAGTTTCAGAAGATAAAATTTTCGTTTATGGAGATTATACCGCATTTGGAACCATAGCCAAAGCGCTTGAAGATATGCAAATTGAAGTGCAAAAATCGAACTTACAAAGGATCCCAACTTCACCTTTGGAATTAACAGAAGAACAAATGATAGAAGTTGAAAAAATGTTGGATAAGATTGAGGATGATGATGATATTCAACAGGTTTTTACAAATATTGCCTAAAATTGACCGTTCAACAATAAAACTAAAAAATCTGAGTTAAAATTCGGAATTCAATTTAAATGGGAACAAGAGGATTATTCAAACAATTAGCCTTATATCTTTTGGGAATGGGTATTGTTGCATCTTGTTCTACAGAGAGAGATACGTTCATCAACCGTACCTATCATGGTACCACTGCACGTTACAATGGTTGGTTCAATGCCAATGAGTTAATGCGCATGGCTCTCAATAGTTATAAAGCATCCTTAAAGGAAGACTACTATCAGCAACTACCTATAGATCCATTGCCGGATGAAGAACAGGTAGTGAGTCTTTATCCCGCTATTGATACATCAATAGTAAAATGCACCAAAGTAATTCAGAAGCACAGCATGCCGAGTGCTGAAATTCCGAGTGAAAAACAGGAAGAATACAACAATTGGATTGATGAAAACTGGATCATGATAGGTGTCGCAAATTACTACCGGCGCGACTATGATGCAGCAATGAAGAACTTCAAATTTATTAAAAGATTTTTCGACAATGACCCATCGGTTTTTGTAAGTGAACTGTGGATGGCAAAGACAAACATTCAATTGAACAACTTAACAGAAGCCGGATTTAATTTAACCGCATTGGACGACGCTATTCTTGAGCAAGAGGCCGCAAAAGAGGATAAGGAAAGCCGTGATGATGAAGATGAAGAACTTGCAGAAGTTCCTAAATCGATACGGTTCGACCTTGAAAAAACAAAAGCAGAATTGGCACTAAAAAAAGAAAACAACAGTGATGCAGTTAAATACCTCGAAGCATCCCTGGAATTTGCCAAAAAACCTAGAGATAAATCTAGAGTTCATTTTATCATTGCGCAACTTTATGAGTCATTAGGGGATCGAGAAACTGCAAAAAATCATTATTCTGAGGTTCTAAAATACGATGCGCCTTTTGAAATGCATTTTAATGCACGGTTAAAGAGGGCCTTTATGGGGGGTGATGAAAAAGTAAAAAAAGAACTCTTAAAAATGCTTCGAGATGCAAAGAATGCTCCGTTTAAAGATCAAATTTATTTTGCCTTGGCCGACGTCGAATTGCAACAATCGAATAAACCTAAGGCAATTGACTACCTAACACAATCTGCTTTTTATTCCGTTGACAATACACGACAAAAAGGAATGGCTTATGAAAAGCTTGGCGACTTATCCTTTGCCGATCGCAATTACATTAGTGCGCAAAAGTACTATGATTCTTGTGCCACTGTTATAACTGACGATTATCCCAATGCTGAGGGAATACGAACTAAAGCTGAGAAGTTGGCGGATTTGGTTTTTGCGGTTGAAACCGCGGCATATGAAGACAGCGTGCAACGAATAGCAGCCCTTGGAGAAGAAGAACGCATTGCCTTTATTGAGGATGTTATCAAACAAACGAAAGCAGAAATTGAACGGAAGAAGATAAAAGAGGCCGAACGTTTGCGGGAATTGCAACAAAATCAAAACCTCTTCGTCCAAAATGAAGCAAGCGGCAACAAATGGTATTTTTCAAATGCCAAAATGCGAAGTGATGGTTACGATGATTTTAGGAAATTATGGGGCAGTCGCGAAAATGAGGACAACTGGCGACGAAGCGACAAGGACCCCGTTATGAACAATGCGAATTCTGCTGAAAACGACACCGATACCACCAGTCAATTGACGGAAATTAAAGAAACTGAAGACACACTAACGGTTGAAAATTTATTAGCAAACATCCCTCTTACAGATTCTTTATTACAAGTATCGAATTTAAGACAGATTGAAGCGTTATACAATGCTGGCGTCATCTATAAAGAGCAGTTGAAAGAACCTGAATTAGCTGTTGTACAATTTAAAGCGGTAATGGATGAAAAAATTTCAGGAGCGTTCGAATTGTCATCGGCATTTCAACTTTATAAGCTTTATGAAACAATGGATGTCAATCAATCCGCGTCTTATAAAGACTTCATCTTATTGGAATATTCCACATCCGATTATGCAAATTATCTGAGGGATCCCGATTTTTTTATCAATAAGAAAGAACGTGAGGCATTGGCGGAACAAGAGTATATCAATCAATTGGATCGCTACAACCGTGGGCTTTATTCTGTTGTTATCGCCAAAGCCAATAATGTAATTGATAATGAAAAAGACAATCAATTCAGATCTAAATACATGCTTCTTAAGGCCTTAGCATTGGGTCAAACCAATTCGGATAAAAAGATCTTACTTCCAATTTTAAATGCAATTGTTTCAGAATACGAAGGAACAGCAGAAGCTGCCCGGGCAGCTGAAATGATTACCATCATTGAAAATGGATATTCTGCAAATATTCCTATTGTTGAGAAAGCTCCTTCACCGTTTACTTTCAACAAAGATGAAAAACATTGGGTAATCATTTTCCTAGACGATGCCATGGATGTTGAAGAAACTTTAGAAGACTTGGAGTCTTTCAACGAATCCTTATTCGACGATTTCAATTACGAAATGACCGAAAAACAATACGATAATAAAAATTTGATTTTGGTTCAGGAATTCCAAGATGTTGCTGAAGCCAAAGACTACCAAAGGGTATTTAAATCCTCCAAAAAACAAAAACTTGATTTGACCAAAGTTTCACTTTATATAATTTCTAAAGAAAATCTTAAAATTTTATACGAAAAACAAAATTTGGAAGAATATGAGTTGTTCTATGAAGAAAACTATTGACAATTCAATATAAAAAATAGATCTTCCAAGGAATGAATACTCCAGAAAATAAAAAAAGACAGCAAACTTTTATACGCTTTTCAAGTGCTGGAATTCAGATGGGAATCATTATTGGTCTTTTTACATGGCTAGGAACCTATTTGGATGAAAAGTACCAAAATTCGACACCATATTGGACTTTAGGTCTTTCATTATTTGGAGTTTTCGCTGGACTCGTCATTGTTATCCGTGAAGTCATAAGAATGCAAAAATGAGTGCTAAAAAAGGAATTTTTGTTTTTCAAATGTTTACAGCCATACTCGGCGTTATCATAATTTTCTTGGGCGTTGGCGCACTTGATGTGCTTCATTTTTCATTTCAAATGCAATTATTACTCTGCGCTTTGGTACTGGTGCAGTTTACCACCGGCATATTCATAATGGCACCTGTTATTGGCGTAAAAAATGAATATTTAGCCATTCGATTTTTAGTTTTAACCGCTCTTCAAATTTTTTCGTTTTTAGCAATGTGCTTGGTTTTTACTTTTAGCGGTATTTCAGATGGAAAAGAACTTATGCTGTGGTACTTAGGTCTTTTTATACTCTTAATGATTTCTCAATCTATTATAATTGTTAAGGCAATTAAAAATTAAGTTTACCAATAAAAATGACCAATTTTAGCTGACAAAATCCCTTCAAAAAAAAGGATTGGAAAATAAAGATTTATATTTTCAGATTTTCTCTTGCCACTCAAGAAAGTTTGCCTAAATTTGCGCAAAAATTTTTCGGTAATCCGACATACTTTGCAAATGATGTGGTTCATAAAGAATTTTAAAAGCCTTGTAATAACTCTAGTATTTGCTTTAAATGCTCCCTTGATATGGGCCAATGAGGGTGGTGCTTCGCACGAAGAAGAAAAAGCGTTTGATGTTAACGAAATGATTATGCACCACATCAAGGATGCACACGAATGGCATTTGTGGGGTGGAGAGCATGACGGCACAGCTATTTATTTACCTGTAATATTATATCATAACGGTTTTCGTATGTTTTCATCCAGTCACCTTTATCACGGTGAAGTGAGATCAGCATTTGATCAGAAAACTTTAAAACCCGTTCATTATGTCGCTGGTATTGGGCCTGCTAAAGGCTATGCCATTTTTCATGAGAAAATATACTACATCGGTAGTGGCGGTTTAATTATTGAAGATGGACACGTGGTTGACAATGTTAAACCGCTTGATTTATCCATCACCAAAAATGTGGCATTCATGTTTTTGTCTATTGTTATTCTAATGCTAATTTTGTTTTCGGCAGCGAAAGTGTACAAAAGGAATGGAGCGGTTGCACCTAAAGGCATCGCTAAATTTATAGAACCACTTGTTCTTTTCGTACGTGACGATATTGCAAAGGACAATATTGACGAGCACAAGTACCACAAATATGTTCCTTATTTGTTAACGATATTCTTCTTTATTTTGATTTCGAACTTATTGGGGTCCGTTCCGCTAATTGGATCCAATTTGACCGGAAACATTAGTGTTACCTTTTTCTTGGCGACCTGTACGTTGTTGGTGACTTTGTTTTCATCTAACAAGAATTACTGGAAACATATTTTTGCGACACCTGGAGTTCCAGTTGCATTGTTGCCAATAATGATCCCTATTGAATTT
>JBILIM010000087.1:0-6674 GCA_044349985.1 Crocinitomicaceae bacterium | reverse complement strand
ATTTGGAATCATGCAATTTATGCCAGCAACAGGTAGGAAATACGGTGTTACAATGGGGTCAAGTGCCGAAAAACAAATAGAAGCTGCAGCAAAATTGCTATCGAATACCATGGTTGCCTTTAAACACATACCCGATTCCTCGCAACGCTATAAATTCGTGTTGGCGAGTTACAATTCTGGACAATCGCATGTGGAAGATGCGCAGCGACTGGCAAGAAAGTACGGTAAGAATCCAAATGTATGGGATGACAACGTAAAGATTATGTTCAAGAACCTTTCAAAGCGAAAATATTTCGGTGATAAAGTTGTTAAAAATGGAGTGGCAAGAGGTTGGCATACCTGCAACTATGTAGATAAGATCTACAACCGTTACGACAATTGGAGAAAAATGACTGACGATTGATTTGTTTTTTAAAGTCATTATCTTAAATCAACTACATTTGTAACCATGGCAGGTTCGTCTATTGGAAAACTTTTTCGACTCACAACTTTTGGTGAATCTCATGGAGTAGCAATCGGTGGGGTTATTGACGGAATACCCTCAAATTTCAAATTAGATATTGATCAGATTCAAGCGGAACTCAATCGCCGTGCACCGGGTCAATCCGAACTTGTTACGGAACGAAAAGAAGCGGATACGATAAAGATCCTTTCAGGCTTGTATGATGGCAAAACGACAGGAGCGCCACTAGGATTCATTATAGAAAATAAAAATCAAAAATCACAGGATTATAACAACCTGCAAAACACGTTTAGACCTTCGCACGCTGATTACAGCTACTATAAAAAATACGGTATTCGCGACCCAAGAGGTGGCGGTCGTTCCAGTGCGCGTGAAACCGCATGTAGGGTTGTTGCCGGTGCTATTTCCAAACAATATCTGAAACATTTTGGCATTTCATTTTCGACTTATGTTGCTCAAATTGGAACCGTTTCGATTAAGCAATTAAAAGCGTATTCGTTAGAAGAAATCGAGGCTTCTTTGGTAAGGTGTCCGAATTTGGATACGGCTACAGAAATGATTAATTTGATTCAGGAAGTTAAAGCTCAAGGGGATACGCTTGGCGGCGTTGTTTATTGTAAGGTTTCGGGTGTACCTTCAGGGATAGGAGAGCCGGTATTTAAGAAACTGAATGCGGAATTGGCGAAAGCCATTTTTTCAATAAATGCGGTTAAAGGACTTGAGTTTGGAAGTGGTTTTGAAGGAGCGAAAATGCTAGGGTCGCAACAAAATGACACTTTTAATCCAGATGGTTCAACCACAACCAATAATTCAGGTGGTATTCAAGGAGGTATTTCTAACGGAATGCCAATAGAATTGAAAGTGGCATTTAAACCGGTCTCTTCTATTAAGATGCAACAAGATATGCTAAATGATAAAGGTGAACTGGTTTCGAATCAAATCGAAGGTAGGCATGATCCGTGTGTAGTCCCAAGAGCCGTTCCAATCGTAGAGTCCATGGTTGCCATCGTTCTTTTTGATCAGTTGTTGCAACAAAAAACAACCAATTTTGCTGCCTTTAACGTGTAAATCCACCTTGTAGGTAACGAACTGATAAATACGATTTTATGGTCTTCGCTTGCGTTTCCAAAAGCTTCATTTTTGCGTTGATGTAATTGATCTCACGCATGTTAATCAAAAATACGGTACTTTCTCCTAAGTCGAATAAATCTTGCTCGCCTTCTACAAGTTGTTTATAGCTTTCAGAAATGGTTTCAAGTTGGCTGGATTGTTCGATTTGCGCTGCCCATTCGTTAAAAAGTTGCTGCTGTTTGATGTTGAGTTCCCGTTGTTTTAATTGTTGTTCGTATTTCGTGTTTTCTATCTTCAGTTTGGTCATTTCCAATGATGATCGCTCTTTTCTTAGAAATATAGGCATGTAAAAGGTTCCGCCCCATTTGTAGTTGTTTAGGCTATAATTACTCAAAGGGCTTTGCGCATCTTGGAGGAAATTGTAATTCAAAGAAAGTTGCGGTTTAAGTTGCTCGATTTTTAATTTTCGTTCGTAGTTAAGGTCAGTCAGTTTATAGTCATATGCCTGTAATAATGGCGTTTCATCGAGTTCTGCAGCTTGTGTGATTGTGATTTGCTGAATAGTTAATACCGCTGGATTCACATTGCTGTCAAAAAATAAGGGTGCCAAACCTTGATCCCAAAGGTAACTTTCCACCTTAAGTCTTGCGTTTTGTTCCAATACGGTTTTTTGATTCAATTCAAAAAGACGTTGCGTGTAGATTGCCAAAGCCTCAACGGTGTCTATAGCAGGCCGATCTTCTGCGAATACTTTTTCTTTTATTTGATCAAATCGATTTTTTGCGAATCCTGCCATATCTTGTGCAAGAAGCATTTGATTGTAACTTTCTTGCCAGGAAATAAAATCAGCACCCGCTTCATAAAGTAAATCGTTAAGTGCAATATTGCGTTCAACTTCAGACATTAAAAGTGCATTTTGTGCGCGCTTCAATTGCGTTCGTTGCTCGTCTGTTAATAATCCTCTACCGAGTTGTACTTCAACACCTAATAATCCTAGACCATTTGTAGGTGTAACGTCTTCGGGAGATAAATATTCTCCTCGATTCCAATCCACCATTCCTTTGAATTGAACGCCGAAACGCGTTGGGATTTTTACACCTGTTGACAAGGTACTGTAATACGTTTTGCCATCGTAATACTTTTGATTGATTTGCGCTACAGCCTGAGGATCGAATGCACCTTTGCTTGTTATCGTAAATTGTTCTGCTTGCAAAATGTAGTTTCTTGCAATAAAAGACAGGGGATGATTTTCACGAACCTGAAGAATAAACGATTCGAGATCAATTTGATACAAAGTGTCTTGTGCCTTATAAAAAGGACACAAAAACAATAAGAACATCAGGCTGATTTTTTTCATTTTTGTTTTTTAGATATTTCTGTTTTATCCGTTGTTTTGTCGGCTGGGTTTTCGTAATAATTTGGTGGGAATCCATTGATTTTTCGCCACAATTCATACCACAAAGGCACATCATTAAGTAAGGCTATTCCTTTAGCTGCAACTCCCATTCTCAAACCTGCCGGCCATTTATGATCACTCGGGTCTGGCTCAATCAAAAGGCGGTATTTCCCATTTTCACTGATGTAATTGTCCACTGCAGACACAACACCGGTGTACATTCCATAACTCAATTGCGGCCATCCGGAAAATACAATTGCCGGCCAACCATCAAATTGAAGTCTCATTTTGTTTCCAACATGAATAAGAGGTAAGTCAACGGGGTCGATAAACATTTCAACAGCCATATCGGATTTAGACGGTACAATATTCATCAATGGGCTTCCTTCTTTCACAATTTCACCTATCCCGCTCAAAAGGGCTTTTGAGATGAATCCATTTTGCGGAGCAGTTATGTAATAGTAGCCGGATCGAATGCTGTAATTGGAAACTTCATTCTGCATTTTGGTTACCTCAGCCTCTGTATCGTACAACCCGCTCAGTGCTGCTGCCTTATCTGATTCACTTTTCGAAATTTTATCTCGGTAATCTGCGTCAATGGCTTCCAATTCTGAAATTAAATTGTCCAATTCATTTTTTGAAGCTTTTAGTTTGTTTTCGTAACTGATATATTCCGCCTCTAACTGCTGAACTTTAACACTACTATTCTCGAGGTCGGTTTTCGATTTCAGTTTCTTTTCAAAAAGGCCTTCCGTACGTTTATATTGTTTTCGGGCAATGTCCAATTTTGTTGCCGTTGCCACGAGATCCATACTGTCTGTCGTCACCTTGTACCTACCTTGCTTTATTTTGTTTCTGGATTGCTGCAATTTAACCGTTCGGTTGTCAATCATCGCATCAATTTGATTGTCGAGTGCCTGAACCTTTTCCATGTAGGATGTAGCACTGCTTTCTTTTGATTTAATTTGAGATTCCGACCTTTCAATCAGAAGGGTGTCCATATATTCAGGTTTGATCTCTGATATGTATACCAGTGTATCACCTTTTTTAACATATTGACCTTCCTGAACATACCATTTTTCAATTCTTCCGCCAATAATTGCATTAATGGTTTGCGGACGATTAGCCGGATTATAGGCGGTAACTTTACCATCAGAACTTATTGTTTGTGTCCAAGGCAACATTAAAATGGCGATGAGAAGAATTGCTGAGAAAATTAAAATTCTCGAAAGACGATTTGGCGTTTTTCGTTCGTCTAAGGTTTGAATCGATTTATAATTTTGAAAGCGATACATAATTATATGGTTTTAATGGTCCAATTTGGTAAAGTGATGTGTTCAGAAGCACAGACGATGGTCGTGTTTGGATAGTTTTCCGAAATTCTTGATAGAATATCAGAAAGCTCATCCGTTTCCATAGACAATTGGTCGAATGATAAAAGCAAGAATTCGGGTTGATGTACTAAGGCTCTGGTAATCAATATTTTTTCTTTAACTTCTTCAGTGAACTGACCGAATTGTTGGAATATTTCGAAGTTGTAACCGTATTTTTCTTTATCGATAAAATCAACAAGGCCGGTAGTTAAAACTGCAAGATTCAATTGTTCCTCACTAACGTAATCACGACCCATTATGATGTTTTCCATCAGCGTTCCTCGGACCAATTGCGATCCTTTTTCGAACCATCCGGTGCAATCGAAGGTGCGAATTATTTTTTGGGAATCAGGAACTGTCTTGTTCCAAAGTAAAATATTATCAGAATCAATTGATGTATCAATGAGTTGGCGAAGTATGTGCGTCGTGTAGATGTTATCAATACCACGAAGAATTATACGATCTCCCTTATCAACTTTAAGAATAGATTCTTCGTTTTCCGCCTTCCGCTGCAACTCTACAGGGAAAATGCTTCTGTTTTCAGTATAATTGGTGTTCTCAACTTGATCAAAAGCAAGCGGTATATCAATAACTTGCCCTAATTTTTCTAATGACGTAAAAACGTCGTAGAGCGATTCTAATAATTGAATTAGTTTTTCAACAGAGGTGAGTAGTAGTAAAATCAATACTTCTGCCGCAACAAATTGACCTAAATTCATTTGTTGATCGATTACGAGATAACCGCCTAATCCGAGAAGTGCTGCTACAATTACTGCTTTAAGAGAAACCATCCAGAAATATTGCTTCCAAAGAATTTTAAAGTGTTCTTCTCTTGCAATCAAATAGTTTTGGGTGTGTTCATCCAATCGTTTCAGCGGCAAATTCCCTTTTGGAGTGAGTCGAAAACTCCAATCTGCTCGAGCTACTTCTTGCAGCCAATATGCTGCGCGGTACTTGTGCCCCGATTCTTCCATGCTGGTTTTGAAACCTGCTCGAATCATAGGTCGAAAAACAAGGTAAAGCGTAAAAACCAACAATAAAGAAAATGCGATGTAAAAAGGGTGGTAGAAGGATAATACAATCAAACTAAAAGCGATTTGTAAGGAAGATGAGGTAAAGTCAAGTAACACCTTCGCCAAGCCTTTTTGTAAACTGATAACATCAAAAAAGCGGTTCATCAACTCCGTAGGTTCTTTGTCATTTACCATGCTTCTTTTGAACCGAGGAAAGCGGTATGCAAGATCGAATGAATACCGTGCAAAAATTCGCTGCTGAAGGTTTTCTGTTATTCTTAATTGCATAATTTGTAGCGTTCCGGAAAGAATCACGCCACCAATCACAAATAGAATCAAAATCACCCATGAGGTACTGATTTGACCTGCCTGAATGAAATGAATTACGGCCTGTATACCAAGAGGTAAACTCAATCCTAATATTCCACTGAAAATTGCATATATGTAAAGTTGTGAAACTTCTCGTTTTTCCAATTTTAACAATTCAGAAAGACGCTTCCAAGGGGTTTTTATCATGATTTTTTTATGTTTAGTGTGTTAAAAAGTTGATCGTTTAATAACTGTAAAAGAAAGTTTTCAACCTTTCTGCTTCCTTTTTCTGCATTGGTAAGACTCGGCAAGTGTTCAACAAAAAAATGCTGCATGTGTGCCGCCTCAATAATTGTGGTTACCAACATGTTCGGTTGTTCGAAATCCGGACGAACACTTTTAATCCAATCACTGATTCTGCCCACAAGCTGTTTGTAGTTTTGAAAAGCCCCCGTCTTATTTACATCATCTACATTTTTACTCAACATTGATTTTATGCCTTCTTGATGAATAATTCGAATTAACTTGTATTGGTTTAAGCCAGTAATGTCATTTTCAGGTTTGTTTTCTTGAATGAGGATACCAATGGCAGCCTTTATTTTTTCCTCCTCTTTCTCCAAATGATGCGTGGCCAATGAAATTTGATAATTCATCCACCCCCAATATAAAGCATCTAGATAAAGTAAAAGTTGATATTTATTTTCAAAATACCTGTAAACGGAAGCCTCAGTAGTTCCTATTCGATGTGCTAATTTTTTAAAGTTAAAAGCTTCAAAACCAATTTCATCAATTAAACCAACAGATGCATCGAGAATACCATTGCCCAATTTGGTTTCTTGCGGATCCCTGATGAAATTACATTCTGGTACTTTTATTTTAATTTGTTTGATCATATAATAGTTTTACTATCATAAATAATTGCATTACGATTAACAAATATAATATTACTTTGTTTTTCCAAAATGTGAAAAAAGTTTAAAAATTAAAGTTTACCTTGTCTAGAACTAAAACTCTAGAAATTTTCCGATATTCGCTTTTAAATTTTGTTT
>JBILIM010000086.1:0-6704 GCA_044349985.1 Crocinitomicaceae bacterium | reverse complement strand
TTGCGATTGTTCAGATAAACTGATGGATTTAATTCCTTTTGATTTGTTAAAAATTTCATTGCCTATGATGAAAAGTGAATTGGAACGAACAATTTCGAGAAATCAAGAACGCGCGCGCGAGTCTGCCGAAGAGTCAATCATTGATTCTAGTTATCCCGATGAAATGAATGACTTGAGCTCTGATGATTTAGATGAATATCAGAAGGAAATCGACGAAGCCGTGAAGGAAGCTGAGCGCGCAATGGAGGAATTAAATAAGGGATATTAAAAACCATTAAATACATAGATATGCGATTTACAAAAGTTTTATTGACATCCGTTTTAGCACTTACACTTAATGCGACTTACGGACAAGTTACTGAATCTGCAAACACCCCTGAGGAGCTTGCTGCCATTCTAACAGAGAAAATGATTACCAAACTTTCTTTGAATGAAACACAAATTGAACAAGTAACCCAAATTAATCTTGGGGTGGCGCAAAAAAATGATGCCATTAAAAATGACATCAACATGACCCAAGAATTAAAGGCAGCAAGTATTCAAGGAAACAACGATACGCGTCGTGCTTATTTCAAGCTTATTCTTAGCGAAGAACAATACAACCAATACATTGAAATGGAGGAATCCGTTAAAGAAGTGAAAAAAGCTAAACGAAAAATGAAGCTTGAAAAAGCGTCAATTAAGCAAGAAAAGAAGGATTAAACTGTTTTCTTCTTAAAAAAGCATTTGGCTGTATCGAATGATGCAGCCTTTTTTATTTGAGTCGTTCTGCAAATACTTTTTTGAATTTCTCCACCTTTGGACGAACAACAGCTTGACAATATCCATTACCTGGATTCAATTCAAAGTAATTGTGATGATACGCTTCTGCCCTGTAAAAATTTGAAATCGGGACAATTTCGGTTACAATTGGCTTATCCCAAACTTTTTCTAAAGTTAATTTCGACAGATATTCTTTTGAAAGTCTTTCTTGTTCGGAATCGTGATAAAAAATGACAGAGCGGTATTGTGTACCGATATCATTTCCTTGCCGATTCAATTGGGTTGGATCATGAACAAACCAAAACAATTCGAGTAACTCCTCAAAACCGATTGCAGTCTCGTCATAGATTACACGTGCGACCTCAGCATGACCCGTTGTTCCGTTGCAAACTTCTTCATAGGTTGGATTTTCTTTGTGACCCCCGGCATATCCAGGATAAACATCCACTACCCCTTTCAATTCTTTATAACAGGCTTCTATGCACCAAAAACAACCTGCTCCAAATGTGGCTTCTTTCATAGTTCTATCAAAACACTAAATTATAAACAAAACTATTGCTTTCTAGTTCATTTTAAAACCTTTTAAATAAAGATTTGAACTACCTTTGATGCATGTTTAGATCTTACGGCAGAAACTTCTGGATGATGTCATTGGCGATGTTTCTGTTCATGACCGGATTTAATCTTATTCTTCCTGAACTCAACCAGTTCATTACGCAACTAGGTGGCGCAGAACACAAAGGGCTCATCATCACACTTTTTACAATTTCAGCAGGATTGGCAAGGCCATTTTCGGGTAAACTTTCCGACCTTATTGGAAGAAAAAAAGTTATGGTGGCAGGAATTGTTTTGGCCATTATCGTTTGCCTGCTTTACCCCTACACCGAGACGGTATTCTTTTTTCTTGTATTGCGTTTTATTCACGGTTTTAGTGTCGGATTCACTCCTACGGGAGCAACAGCGCTAATCACTGATGTATTGCCTGAAAACAATCGCGGACAAGGTATGGGAATTTGGGGAACTTTCATTTCGATCGGTATTGGCTTCGGACAATCACTAGGATCCTGGATTTATTCCCATTTTGGAATGAATACACTTTTCGCTAGTGCTGCGTTAACTACGCTCCTATCTGGAATTTTGGTTTATTTCGTGCAAGAAACACTTCAAAATAAAAGCAACTTTAAACCAAACCAATTGCGCATTACCTGGAAAGACGTTTTTGAACCCAATGTAATTCCAGCAGCAATGGTGATGTGGTTAACGGCTGCATGTTCAGGAGTTATTTTTGTATTAACACCTGATATATCTGGCTATTTAAGCATTGAAAACAAAGGTTGGTTTTTTGGCATGTATGTCCTAGCGACAATTGTCGTAAGACTCGCAGCAGGAACCCTTTCAGATAAAATAGGTAGACGGCAAACCTTAATCATCGGAATTTCCTTTCTAATCCTGAGTATGCTGCTCATAGGATTTGCCAAATCAGCACTTACCTATACGCTTGCTTCCTTGGTTTTTGGAATTGCAACGGGAATTACAAGCCCTACCTTATTTGCTTGGACAGCCGATTTGTCTCCTGAAAACAGAAGGGGTGTTGGAGCAGGAACGATGTTCATTGCCCTTGAATTTGGAATCATGCTGGGTTCAGCTTCAACATTGATGTCTTACGATAATTCCTTTACTACTGTGCCCTTTGCATTTACCATTGCTGCAGGATTTGCATCAGCGGCTTTGGGTTATGTCATTTGGCACCTACGCTACAAAAAAAGCGCAACTTAGGATTTTATATTCAGGTATTTTTTCACCAAATAATGACCTAAATAGATAATTGGAGTCAAGGAAATAGCAATCAAAAGCTTCAGGAAATAATTTGTAGGTGCCACATTCCAAAAATCTGACATTGTCAAATTCCCCGGCAATACAAAACCGATATACAAAACAACCAAGGTGTCAAAGAATTGCGAAACAACGGTGCTGCCGGTGCTTCTCAGCCAAATGTATTTATTCCCTGTTTTACGTTTAATCCAATGAAATAAAGTAGCGTCCAACAATTGAGAAAGTAAAAATGCGGCAATACTCCCAACGATAACCATTTGAGCCTGACCAAAAACCTTGGTAAATTCTGAATCGTTCGCAAGATTTGAACCTGGAATTTCTTTTGCCGGAAAATTCAGCGCAAGTGTTACAATAATAAAACAATAAGCAATGAGAAAGGAAGTAATCCATGAAACACGCCGCACCGCTTTTTCCCCATAAAATTCATTCATTAAATCGGTAAGAATGAATACAATCGGCCAAGGTATTACACCTACTATTGTGGTAAATGGTCCAATCTGCTGATCTCCAATTGAAAATATAAGCGGAATTTCTATTAGTTTGTTACTGATCAGTTCTGCCGTAACCGCACTAGTGATGAACATGCCCACAAGAACTATAAAAAGCCATTGTCTTCGTTCATTAAATTTTGAATCAGGTGTCAATTCCATTTTTGGAAATTAAAAAGAATACGGGAGTTTTCCTAAATTACTCAGAATCCACACCGTAGTCTAGGCGTTTTGCTTTAATAAAACGCGGAATGTAGTATTTGCTTGTTTTGAAATTGTCGATAACTACACCTCGTGAAGAAGACGAATGAATAAACTTAATGGCATCAGGTGACACTTCTACAACCATTGCCACGTGACCAACACTTGAAGAGCTAGCATCTCGTCCTTTAAAAAACATCAAGTCACCGGGCTGAATATCAGCAAGTTTTACCGTTTCACCTAATTCAGCCATTCCAGTACTTGTGCGAACAAGGCTGAAGCCAAAATTTCCGAAAACATACGAAATAAACCCTGAACAGTCAAAACCAGACGGTGTAGATCCAGCCCATTTGTAAGGCGTCCCCATAAAGGTTTTGGCAAAATTGATGATTTCATTAACTTGCTCGTTGGGTACTTTTGATGTATCAATTGTTTCGGTACCCGAAGTGAGAAGACTGTCAACTTTCAGTGTGTCTTCATTTTGAGCAGATTGACCGAATGCACTTAAAGAGAAAAAGCATACAATCAGCAGCAAATAATTTAGGATGAACTTATTTCTTTGCATTGCGGTTGCAAAATTATAATTATTTTCGAGGTTTTAACAAGCTTTTTCCGAAAATGATCGATACCAAACAATTGACAAAGTTGTATTATTCCATCGGGGAGGTTGCGGACATGTTTAATGTAAATGCTTCATTAATAAGGTTTTGGGAAAAAGAATTCAGTACAATTCAACCCAAAAAAAGCAAGAAAGGCAATCGATTATTCACTGCTAAGGACATTGAGAATTTTAACAAGATTTATCATTTGGTCAAAACCAGTGGGTACACTTTGGAGGGTGCTAAAAAAGCTTTGAAAGATAAAAATGTAACAGTAGAAGCCAAAACCGACAGCAACAACGAGCAGATCATTGAAAAGTTAGAACGCATTAAAATGCGCCTTAACAACTTGAAAAACGATTAGTTTACTTGTTAATTTTGAAGAAAGGGATGAATCTTGGAACCTTTCGTTGGTAATTCTTGTATTCTGGGTATTTTCTTGCCGATATTTCTTCTGAGAAATCCGAACTTCCTTTGAACAATATTACGAGAAGCACACAACCTGCTATAGACCAATTGATCCATTCACCCGTTGCAACCACACTGAATAAATAAAATACAATCCAAATACTCTGCTCTGCCATGTAATTCGGATGTCTTACGATCGACCATAAACCTGAAGACACAAAACCTTTTTCGTATTCTTCCAATGGTAAATTAGAATTGATTCTTCTATATTTTTCCGTTTGAAAATCATATTGCTGTTGATCGGCAATGTATTCCCAAATAACAAATCCAACAAACAACGCAGCTAAAATATAATCCGTGAGGGTCAAACCTAAATATGCATCAGAACCTATAACTGTTAAAATCGGGAGCGTAAAAAGGAAAATTAAGGTATTCTGATAAGCACAGATAAAAAATAAATCAAATAGCATCCACACAAACCGGTTGTTGAACCCTGGTCTTTTCCTTAATTCTTCCCAACGGTAATCCTCTTCTCCTGCCCAAAACTTCCATTGATAGGCACCTCTTCGGGCAAAATTATAGGTAAGGCGCACACCCCAAATGGTTACCAAAACGGACATTAACACCATTCTATCTGGAAAATTGGCTTGAGCAGTTATAAACCAAGTATAAATGATTGGAACAATACTCCAGAGTTTGTCCACCTGTGAATTGTTTCCAGTGATTTCACCAACGATAAAACAATACGCAATAACACCTACAACTATGAATGAAGCTTCCCAAAGAATTTCAGTTTGTAAGGTATTCAATGGTGTGCCAATATAAAAAGAAACGATAGGTAGCACTATCACAGTAAAAATGAGTAATAAAATGGTTACAAGCATAATCTAATTATAAAGTTCCTAAATAATTTAATGTTTCAAGCAGGAGCGCCTCTTCGATAAAATTATCATAGGAAGCTGATCCAATTCCCTTTAACAAAGAGCAATTTATTTTGTTTATTTCATTTTTCTTATCCTGATGCATAAGCTTTAGAATCAACTCAGTACTTGAATGCATGTTTTCAATTGGCTCAAAAATAGCTAAAATTAATTTTTGAATGTCGTTAAAATACTCCTGTTTTAAAAATCCCATTCGCATCGAAATGTAAGCCTCTCCAATCATGCCTATAGCCACTGCATGTCCATGAGCTAAATGATGCGTTTCGCAGAAGGCTCCTTCTAATCCATGTCCTATCGTATGCCCAAAATTCAATAATTTTCGTTCACCAGTCTCAAATGGATCTCTATTTACAATATCCATTTTTATTTTCACTGCATGTTGAATGATTTTAGAATCAAAACGAAAATCCGAATCCATCAGTTGAATTTCGCTCCACAATGCTGCATCAGCTATGAGCGCATGCTTAATTATTTCGGCAAAACCATTTTTTACTTCAACTTCCGGTAAAGTCTGAAGAAAACTAGGATCAATAAAGGTACATTCAGGAAATTGAATAGCTCCCAACTGGTTTTTAACGCTATTAAAATCAATCCCATTCTTGCCTCCAATTGCTGCATCAACCATTGCCAGAAGCGACGTTGGAACATTTATAAAGGACATCCCTCTTTTGTATACTGAGGCAACGAATCCGCCTAAATCGGTGATCATACCCCCACCCAAATTGATAAGCAAATCCTTTTTACCAAATTGATACTCAGATAAGGTTTGCCACAATTGAACACAAATTTCGATATCCTTATTTTCTTCTCCTGCAGGTATTTGGATAATTTCAGCCTTAGACAGTTGAGAAAAATTGGTAATCAGAAGATCAAGACAATACGCGTTTGTGTGTTCATCTACAAGAATTGCAATTTTGGAGTTTTGAAAAGTTGTTTTAAGTAATTTCTCAAAGGAAACATCCAATAAAGAACCTAATTCAATACGCTGCAACACTGTTTCTTGTCGATTCATTTAAAAAGAAATATGCTCAAAAATAAATAATGATTATCGAACTGCATACGACTTGTTTGAAAACCAATTATTTTTACAACATGATTTCTTTCGAAAATACCGAAATTGCATTTAAAAGCAAATCAAACAAAGATTTAAAAAGAGCCTATCAACTCTTTAGGTTAATTGGCAATCCAAAACTTGTAAAATTGGGAAAGTGGTTTACCAACAATGCATTGAAAATTGGACTTCCTATCAAAGGCATCATTAAAAAAACGATATTCAAACAGTTTTGTGGTGGTGAAAACATTTCAGATTGCACCGCTACCATTGAGCAACTGCACCAATTCGGTGTCGGAACCATTTTGGATTATTCGGTTGAAGGAAAAACTTCTGACGCAGATTTTGATAATACGGTCAAAGAGATTATTGCAACAATTGATGCTGCAAAAAATAATTCAGCCATACCTTTTGCAGTTTT
>JBILIM010000085.1:0-6742 GCA_044349985.1 Crocinitomicaceae bacterium | reverse complement strand
TTTTTCAGACCCGAGGTATTGTAGCTCAGTAGTAAGCGGGAAGTTTAGAATTAACCGTTGGGGAAAATTAAAAATTAGAGCTTTTTTAAAACAGAAAAATCTTCCCGAAACGCTGATACTTGATGCTCTAAATGAAATCGATGATGATGCTTATAATTCAACGATTGCGCATCTTTTGCAGCGCAAATCACAGGAAATTAAAGAAAAAGACGGTTATAAAAAACAGGCGAAACTTATTCGTTACCTACTCTCTAAAGGTTATGAATTCGATAGGGTAAAAGATGCCGTTCAAAACGTACTATAAAACAACCATCTTCTTGTATAATTCAATAACTTGACCCAAGTAATCTAAATAACAGATTTTCACGGTGTAGGTGCCTGAAGCTACGGCTGGGTTCAAATGTGCAAAAGTTTGATTTTCGAAATGTTCTTCTAACAGTTTTCTACCGTTCAAATCGAGAATACTTACAGAAAAATTCGAAATTTTGTCATTGGGTGTCCTGATTTGTATCATCTGATTCGTTTCAACTGGATTTGGGTAAACTAAAAAGGTTTGTGGAGATGGAATTGAAAAGTTGTTGTTGTTAAAATGAAAGAGGAAAAGTCCACCTTGTCTATCGGAAACAATGATTCGTTTTGAAGGGAAAGGATAAACTCCCCAGGCGCCATTCATGTTAAAAGTTGATACAGACTCATAGGTGTCATATGCAGCGATTTCTTTAGGAATATCCCGAATGTCATAAATCCGTAATCCTTCATTATAGTATGCAACATAAGCAAAATTATCGTCACAGATTAAATTGTGCGGAATACTGTTTTCGAGATAGTTGGTTCCAAAAAGATGTGTTATTGACAAATCGTATTGATTGTTCACACTGCATTTTTTAATCCTTTTTCCTGATGTTTCATCTGTAAAAATGTAGGTGTTTCCAGAGGGAGATAGCCAACCCTGATGATTGTAACCCTGGTCTTGATAAAATGTAAGGTTATTGATATAAATAGGAGAAATAGGATTGGAAAAATTATAAACGCGTATCCCGTCTTGTCCGCAATTCAAAAATGCGATATTGTCTCGAACATAGCAATCGTGGACTTCAGGAATATCATTCGGACCCTCCCATAATAACACGGGTACAAGCGGGTTTTCAATATTAAATACCCTTAACGGGACAAGAGATTGTTGTAAACCATTAATTATTGGTGTAACCGAGCAAGCATACAAAAGGGCGTTTGTTGTATCAATAAACACATTATGAACTTTGCCAAAGAGTTCATTTTGCATATCTGCTACTTTTACTACAGAATCTGGAAGGTAATTCAAATCAATAATTTGTAAACTACTATTTCCTTCATCGCATATGGAATAGGCGTAATTTTTATATGTTTTAAACTCTCTATGTACAACCAGGCCAGATGAAAATTTACCTTCAATAAATCCACAATTTTTCAATTTATTGTTGTTGGTAAGTTGAAAAAAATGTGTGCCTTCGGTGGATCCAATTATAGCATATTCGTTCTCCTTGTGGGTGAATCCCCAGCATCCATTATACCTAGCTAGGCTAGAGCTCGTGGTAATGCTGTCTTCAAACCAATTATCAAGAAGTTCAATGTTTTTAATTTCTTGACCTTGAAGGATAAGGTAAGACATAGACATCCATAAAACCAAAAGGCTATTCAACTTCATTAGAATAAAGATAAAAATTAGAACTTGTATTTCAACCAAACATGGTAGCGCATATTTGAATATTGGTTATTTTTACAGTCATATTTACTTTTTGTGTCTGACTCAATTATCATTATTCCCACCTACAATGAAATCGAAAACGTTGTTGCAATGTCGCGCAAGGTGATGTCTTATGAAAAAGATTTTCATATTTTATATGTAGATGATAATTCTCCAGATGGCACTGCTGAAAAGATAGCGGAGTTACAAAATGAGTTTCCGGGTAGAATTTTTTTAGAACGTAGGCCGGGTAAAATGGGATTGGGAACGGCATACATACATGGATTTAAATGGGCACTTTCCCATGGTTATGATTTTATTTTTGAAATGGATTGTGACTTCTCTCATAATCCTGATGATTTAATTCGTTTGTATAATTCATGTGCCAATGATGGCGCTGACGTAAGTATTGGCTCGAGATATTGCAAAGGTGGAAAGGTGAAAAACTGGCCTTTAAAGCGTATACTTATGTCCTATTTTGCAAGTTTGTATGTCCGTACGATTTTATGGATCAGTATTAAGGATACAACAGCGGGTTTCAAGTGTTATCGCAAAACGGTTTTAGAAAAAATAAATCTGGACGCTATTCCGTTTAAGGGGTATGCTTTTCAGATATGTATGAAATATGCTGCATTGCGCAATGGATTTAAGGTTAAGGAAGTTCCAATAACTTTTATTGATCGGCAGTATGGGGAATCAAAAATGAGTACCGGTATTTTTAAGGAAGCTTTTTTTGGAGTTTGGAAAATGAGAAAAATGAAAGTATGAGTAAATCAATTCTTTTAAAGTCAGGAAAAGTTGTTAATGAAGGCTCCATTCAGGAATTAGACATACTCATAAAGAATGGGAGAATTGAAAAAATTGAAAGCGATATTTCTTCAGACTTAGCTGATGAGGTGGTTGCATTAAATGGTAAATATGTTATCCCTGGATGCATTGATGACCAAGTTCATTTTCGTGAGCCAGGATTGACGCACAAAGCCACTATTGCCAGTGAGTCAAGAGCGGCAGTTGCAGGAGGAATTACCTCTTTTATGGAAATGCCAAATACTGTTCCTAGTGCTGTCACTATTGAGAAACTGGAGGATAAGTATTTGATTGCTTCGCAAGGTTCATTAGCCAATTATTCTTTTTATTTAGGGACAACGAATACCAATGTTGAAGAGATTAAGCGTGTAGATCCTAAAGTCATTTGTGGCGTAAAGATTTTTATGGGTTCTTCAACAGGTGATATGTTAGTGGATGACCCAAAAGCTCTAGAGGGTATTTTTCAGCACGCTCCTTCAATTATAACAACACATTGTGAGGACGATCCTATGATTAAGGAGAACTTTCAAAAGTATGTTAAAGAATTCGGTGAAGACTTACCTGCCAAATACCATCCGTTGATACGAAGTGAGGAGGCTTGTTATAAATCTTCATCTTACGCTGTTTCTCTTGCGAAAAAATACAATTCGCGTTTGCATATCTTACATATCAGCACCGCAAAAGAATTGGAATTGTTCAGAAATGATATTCCTTTAAGTGAAAAACGAATAACAGCAGAGGCGTGTATTCATCACCTTTGGTTCACTGATAAAGATTACGATACCAAAGGCAATTTTATAAAATGGAATCCTGCTGTTAAAAAAGAAAGTGATCGTGAAGCTATCTGGAAAGCCGTAAACTCCAATATTATTGATGTGATTGCCACCGATCATGCTCCTCATACTTTGGAAGAAAAAAGTACCAGTTATGCGAAGGCACCATCGGGCGGACCCTTGGTACAGCATGCATTAGTTGCCATGTTGGAACAAATGAAAGCAGGAAGGATAACAATTGAAAAGATTGTTGAAAAAATGGCGCATCATCCAGCTATACTTTTTCGAATGAAAGATAGAGGTTTTGTTAGAGAAGGTTATTTTGCAGATTTGGTTGTTTTGAATGAAACTCCTCAGACCGTTACGCGCGGCTCGCTGCTTTATAAATGTGGTTGGTCTCCTTTTGAAGGCGAAACTTTTTCTTATCAAATCGACCGTACATTTGTCAATGGCAATTTGGTTTATCATAATGGTAAAATAATAGAAGGCACGTTAGGTCAACGATTGAATTTCAACCTTTGATGAAACAATTTTTTGCCATACTCATAGGTGTTTCAATTCTTAGTTCTTGTTCAGATAATTTGTTTCGAACTGAAGCTCCTGAAGATTTGATACCCAAGGATTCTTTTGTTTCCCTTTTAAAAGATGTATACATCTTGGAAGGTTTCTTTCAAAATCAATTTATTCAAATGAATAACAGTCATGATGCTATTCAAAAATCAGGGGATTTGATTATGAAAAAGCATGGCGTAAATCACGATAGATTTAAGAGAAGTCTTGACTTCTATGCGGCTCAGCAAGAGGAAATGCAAGAAATTAACAATCGCATATTAGACTCTTTGAACATGGAACTTAGTAAAGTTCATTTGAATTGATAATCAGCGTTTTCGATCAGGATTATTCCTTAAAAAGCTGTCCCAATTGTTGGATTTTGATTTATTATGTTCACCAATTCCTTTAGAGAAATGATGACAAACTGCGACAGCCAACCCGTCGGTTGCGTCCAGATATTTGGGTAATTCGTTAAAATTTAAAAGTTTTTGAAGCATTGCGGCTACTTGTTCTTTTGAAGCATTCCCATTACCTGTAATAGCTTGTTTAATTCTCCTTGGTGAATATTCTTCAAAGGGAACGTTTCGGCTGAGTCCGGCTGCAATTGCTACACCTTGGGCACGTCCAAGTTTCAACATGGATTGAACGTTTTTGCCAAAAAATGGGGCTTCAATGGCCAACTCATCAGGTTTAAATTCATTAATTATGCCATCAATCCTATCGAATATCCGTTTCAATTTGTCGGGATGGTTGGTTAATTTGTTGAGTTGGATGATTCCGAAATTGACCATGTGAAGTTGATTTTTCTTTACATGAATTAAACCGTATCCCATTACTGTGGTTCCGGGGTCAATTCCGAGAATTATCTTATCTTCAACCATTGAAAATGCAAACTTTAAGTAAAACTATAAAAAATCACAGTTGGATAACCGTTGGGATTAAAATATCCATCTTGTTCATCTTTTTATGGATTTTGATTTTTCAATTTCGAACGGTCGATTGGAGCCTTGATTTATTAGAAGAAATTAATCCTATCGCAGGTTTTGTTGTAGTGCTTCTCATTCCTTTAAATTGGTTTTGTGAATACAAGAAATGGTTGATTTCTGTGAACTACCTTTCGAAAACATTTGAAGCAAAAAATATTCAACATTCATTTATGGCAGGTATTGTAACGGGTATGCTTACGCCAAATATGCTGGGTAATTTTGTGGGAAGGATATTTTATTTTCCGAGAAAATATAGGATAGATTTAATCATTCTTACTACGCTTTCTAATTTTTCGCAATTTTTTTGGAGTATTGCGTTCGGAATAACAAGCATCGCCATGCTTAATTTTGAAAGATATGCACACGTGGTTTGGCTCGGTACTTTACTTATAATTTTTCTTATTGTCGCTTTTTTCTACTTTGATAGATATTTGATTTTTGTGCCATTTTTTAGAAAATGGATAAAACGCTTTTCATCCTTCAAATTCTCTTTCCAACTAAAGGTGAATTTTTTGTTTTGGAGTTGGCTACGGCATTTGATTTTTAGCTTGCAATTTTTTGGGGTTTTAATCTTTTTTAATCAAGAATTTTCTTTTCAATTATTGCTTTGGATTTGGCAGGTGTATTTTTGGGTGACCTTGGCGCCATCGTTATTTTTAGGTAAAGTTGTTATTCGTGAAACGATAGCCGTTTGGGTGCTTTCTGCCGCTGGATTGAATCCAGAAATCGTTATCGTTTCTTCATTATTGATTTGGGTTTTAAACTTGTTTATTCCAACAGTTGTAAGTTTAATTGTTAGTAAGCCCCCAATAGGTTTGTCATGATGATTCTTTGGTTAGCTGTTATCTGCTATTCACTTCCACTGTTCCTGCTCATAATAATAGGGAGGAGAATTCTTTTTTCTAAATTGAGAACTACTTCGCACTCAAAAAAACAAGCTTTAAACTTGACGGAACTTACAGTAATTGTGCCCTTAAGAAATGAAGAGGTAAATATAAAGCTGCTTGTTTCCTGCATTGAGCAATCCACCAGGTTGCCCTATGAGATAATTTTTGTTGATGATCATTCAACGGATAATTCCTATCAATATTTAAATGAATTCATCAAAGGCAGATCATCATTTAAAATGATTCAATTGGGAGCCCATCACCTTGGTAAGAAGCATGCTGTAAGAAGTGGAATCCTTGAGGCTAAAACGGAATTTGTTTTAATGTTAGATGCTGATGTAGTGTTTGATACTGATTTTTTCGAAAATCTTTCGACTTTAAAGAAACACGATTTAATTATCCTTCCAGTAAAAATGTTCCATAAAAAGTGGTACCAGCATTTTTTTATTATTGACGTTTACATTGCCAATGCTGTAAATGAGGGGATTTCTGGATTGTTGAGGCCGGTTATGGCCAGTGGTGCAAATTTGGTATGCCATAGAGAAAAATTTTTATCCTGGGATTCACAACGCAATTTTGATTTTCTAGGAGGTGATGACCTTCATATCTTGAAAGATTTCCGGAATAATAATGGAGTTGTTGCAATTGAAATAGATACTAAATTTTCTGTTCTAACGGAAGCACCGGATACCTTTAAAGCATTTTTTTCTCAACGATTGCGTTGGTCAAAAAATGCAATGCATGTGCGTGATCATTTGAGTAGTTTCTTGGTGATGCTTCAGTTATTTTTCACCTTTTCCATTTTCATTTTTCTGTGCTATTTTCTGGTGAATTCTTATGTCAAAGAAGCAGTCCTATTGGGTAGCTTCAAAATCCTTTTCGATTTGCTGCTATTTTATTCTTTTTTTAAAAACAAAAACCAACTCTTAACTTTGTCTCTACTGCCAATTTACGAATTGGTATTTCCAATATATATTTTAATTTTATGTTTTGGGGTTTTGTTTATCAATCCAT
>JBILIM010000084.1:0-6756 GCA_044349985.1 Crocinitomicaceae bacterium | reverse complement strand
TAAACCACTGCCTTTTTGAGTCCTTGTTTCTTCATTCTGATCCCTAAAAAATTTTTGAAAAATTTCTTTTCTTGATACCAGCGGAATCGTATTCCCAATGTTCTCGACACCGAAAACCAATGCCTCCCGATTACTCTTTAAATATACCTTGATTTTGGTTTCAGGTAATCCATATTTCTTTGCATTATCAATTAAATTATTCAAAATTGTTTCAAAAAACAATGCATCAATATCGAATTGAACTTGCGGTTGTATTTCAGTTGTGATAAATTCTTCCTGTCTTCTTTTTTGATTTCGTTCAATAATTTGAATGATGAGTTCCGAAACGTTTGTTGCGGTTTTTTGGGGTCTTAATGCATTGTTTTCTATCCTGGATGCATTCAGAATATTATCAATCATATTTTCGAGTCGCTCGTTTTCTTGAATCGCTTTTGCTAGGAATTCTTTTTTCTGTTCTTCTTCCAGACTTCGTTTTTGCATCGTCTGCAAGTAAAGTTTGTTTGCAGCAAGGGGTGTTTTGAGTTCGTGGGTGACGGATAACAAGAAATTTGTTTGCCTTCTGGACAAATGCAACTCCTTTTGAAAAGAACGTCTAATACGCCATAAACCAAAAATCAAAATACTGAAGAAGACAAGCCCCTCACTGATAATCATTACAATTCTCTTCGAAATAAGTGCGTCGTCTTGCTTTAATTCCTTGGTCAATTCTACCAAATGGTAAGCCCACCATGCAAATTGCAATACTACGTAAAGTCCCAATAAATAGAAAAAGAAGGCGGTTTGCTTTTTCATGCTTTAAGCAAAATCTTAGTAGGCTCTTTGATTTTTCCCTTCCATCCAGTTAATGAAGGCGGTATTTACCACTTTGTTTCCTCCAGCTGTAGGATAGTTCCCCGTAAAATACCAATCGCCCATAGTGTCAGGGCATGAAATATGCAAGTTTTCAATACTTTGGTAAACAATAGAAACTTCTGCTTTTATGTTTTCAGGAGTGAGCAGCGTTGCAATTTTTTTAGAAATTTCCTCAGCGGTAAAAGGCGCATAAATTGCTTTGACATGATTCACTATTTCTTCTTTTGGCAATCCAATTTGCGCTTTACATTTTTCGTAGACTTCAGTTATTATTTCAGATTTTCCGTTTTCCTTCAATAAAGTAATGGCCGCTTCAAAGGCGATAAAATCACCTAATTTGGCCATATCAATACCATAGCAATCAGGGTAGCGAATTTGTGGTGCTGACGAGACGACAACGATTTTTTTCGGTTCTAAACGGTCTAGAATTTTTAAAATACTTTGTTTTAAAGTTGTGCCCCTAACTATCGAATCATCGATCACAACGAGGTTATCTATCCCACGTTTTAAGCTTCCGTAGGTGATGTCGTAAACGTGCGCAACCAAATCGTCTCTGGAATCATCTTGCGTAATGAACGTTCGCAATTTAGCATCCTTGATAGCAATTTTTTCTATACGCGCACGCTGGTATACAATCTCTTTAAGCGCCTCTTCTGAATAGTTAGCGCCCAGGTTTTTAATAGCCTCAAATTTTCTATCGTTCAAGTAATCTTCTAAGCCTTTTATCATTCCGTAAAATGAAACTTCTGCTGTATTGGGAATGAACGAGAAAACAGAATTGTCTAAATCGTAATCAATTGATTTTAAGACTTGTGGAACGATATTTTTACCTAGAGCTTTACGTTCGTTATAGATTTCGATGTCGTTTCCTCTTGAAAAATAAATGCGCTCAAATGAACATTTCAAAGGTGTTTTTGGGGTATTGATAAGTGCTTCTTTAACATCTCCATTTTTGCGAATAATCAACGCATGTCCTGGTTGAAGCTCTTTGATGTGTTCACTTTTCAGATTGAATGCAGTTTGAATGACCGGTCGCTCTGATGCAACCACACATACTTCATCATCTTCATACCAGAATGCCGGTCGAATACCTGAAGGGTCTCTAAGCACAAAAGCATCACCATGACCAATCAATCCAGCCATAGCATAGCCTCCATCCCAATCCTCAGAAGCTTTTTTTAGAATTCTTGGAATGTCAATGTTTTCTGCTATCAAGGAATATATTTCCGGATTTGAACGACCTTCCGATTTGTATTTTTGATAAAGTTCTTCGTTTTCTACATCTAAAAAATGGCCAATTTTTTCTAAAACCGTTACCGTATCCGATTTTTCTTTAGGATGCTGACCTATTCTTAACAATACTTCAAACAGTTCATCAACGTTGGTAAGATTGAAATTTCCAGCAACCACTAAATTTCTAGTAATCCAGTTGTTTTGTCTCAAGAAAGGATGACAACTTTCAATGGAATTGCGTCCGAAAGTTCCGTAACGCAAATGCCCAAGAAACAATTCACCAGTGAATCCCGCATTTTTTTTCAAATACGGAAGATCTTTCAATAATTTGGGATCTTCATCCTCAATCTGTTCAAACCGACTGTTGATATGGTTGAAAATATCTTGTATCGGTTTACTGTCAATGGATCGGTATCTTGAGATATACCTTTCACCAGGAAGCATATCAAACTTAATATTGGCAACACCAGCGCCATCTTGACCGCGATTGCTTTGTTTTTCCATGAGCAAATGCAATTTATTCAAACCATAGAAGGCAGTCCCATATTTTTCTAAATAAAATGCTAATGGCTTTTTAAGCCTTAGAAGGGCGATTCCGCATTCGTGTTTTATTGCATCACTCATTGTCTTGACGTTATTTGTACAAATTTACCCTTTTGCATAGTTTTGGTAGTTAAAATAATCTTGTTTTTTTGAACCAAAAGAGGCAACCTTGTTCATTAAACAGAGTTTTATCCTTGTTGAACCCTTTGTTGGGAATGATTTGAACCCAAATAGCCTAATAATATCTGAATAAATTGTATTTTCGGATGATGACAATGTTGAGAAATACCCTTTGCCTTCTTTTTCTTGTGGTTCAATCTATCGGTTGGAGTCAAGAGGTTTGGATGCATCCCAATCTGGGGCAATGGGACGAAGAGATTCTCTATGCGGTGGATTTATCCGATGGTCATCTTTATGTTGACAATAAAGGGTTCACATACAGTTTAAACGATGCCAATGCTTCACACAACCATGATGATAAGGCACATGATGATGAAAAAATTTCATGTCAGGTCATCAAATCGCATTTCATTGGTTCGAATTGGCAAGGGATTAAAGAAGAAAAACGGCAAAGTCCATTTTATCGAAACTATTATTTGGGCAGCGATTCAGCGAAATGGAAATCAGGAATCCATAGTGTTGCGTTAACCGAACTTTCAAATTTTTACAATGGAATTGATTTTATTCTAGATGGCACAACAAACAAATTGAAATATAGCTTTGTGGTCCATCCAGGAGTTGATCCAGCACAAATTAAATATAACATAATAGGTTCGGATGGTTATTCCTTAACCGAAAAGGGATTGTTAATCACTTCCCGCATAGGCACAATATTGGAGGAAAATCCAATCGCCTGGACAGAGTTTGAAGGCAGAAAAACATCGGTTCCAGTTACATTTTACATTCAAGATGGTACTATTGGTTTTAATTTTCCTGAAGGATACGATTCCAGTCAAGTTCTTGTAATTGATCCGTATCTGGTATTTTCCTCTTTTACAGGTGCAACAGGTGATAATTGGGGAATGACTGCAACGCCCGATCAACTTGGAAATCTATACGCAGGTGGAATTCTTTTCGATGGAGGAGGTACCTATCCAACAATTACAGGTTCCTTTGATTTAACATTTAACGGAGGTTACAATTATACTTACACACAAGGATCTATATCCTATTCCATGTTTGGTTTTGATGCTGCAATTTCAAAATTTAATTCAAATGGAAGTACCTTGTTGTTTTCCACATATTTGGGAGGTAATGGGAATGAGGCGCCTCATAGTTTAGTCGTTGATGAAAACAACAACCTTTATGTTATGGGGGTAACGGGTTCGGTTAATTTTCCAATTGTAAATGGGTGTTTTGATGTATCCTTCAACGGAGGACCTGTTGTTGCAGAAAATGAGTTGGGATATAACGGTGCCGATTTATTTGTGACTCGATTTAATGCTGCTGGAAGTGCTTTGGTCGGCTCTACATTCGTTGGAGGTACGGGCACTGATGGGATCAATATTGGCGCATTGAATTACAATTATGGTGATTCTTTTCGTGGAGAAATTATTGTTGAAGATGGTTTTGTATATGTTTCAAGTACATCCGGATCCACTAATTTCCCTACACTCGGTGCAGCACAAGGATTTCTTAACGGACAGCAAGATGCTGTAATCTTTAAAATGAATGCGGCTTTGACAGCAATGTCTTGGTCTACCTATTTTGGAGGACCCGGATTGGAATCCGGGAATTCAGTCCAATTAGCCTCAAATGGTAGCGTTTATGTAGCCGGTGGTACAAATTCCAGTCAATTACCTGTCACTTCCGGAAATGATTTGTCCTACAATGGTGGAACTGCCGATGGATATTTGCTTAAAATTGCTGGAAACACGTCATTATTCCAAGCTGGAACGTACATGGGACTCAATGAATACGATCAGGCTTATTTTGTGCAATTGGATCAAAATGATGAGGTTTATGTATATGGTCAAACGGAAAGTGCTTGGTCAATAACTCCAGGTGTTTATGGAAATCCAAATTCCGGTCAATTTATTCGAAAATACACCAATAATTTAGGGACAATTCTATGGACAACAATGATTGGGGCGGGAACCGGTAATCCAGAAATCTCACCAACTGCTTTTTTGGTTTCAGAGTGTTTTGACATATACATTTCAGGCTGGGGAGGAACCATTAATAGTTCATACAGTACTCAAGCTTTTTACAGTACCTCCAATGGTTTTCCAGTAACATTTGATGCTTATCAATTGAATACAAATGGTTCTAATTTTTATTTAGCCGTGCTAGATGAAAATGCAGCAACGTTAAAATATGGGACCTACATGGGCGGTACAACAAGCTCTTTCAACCACGTTGATGGGGGAACCTCTAGATTTGATAAAGCAGGTAAAATATATCATGCGGTCTGCGGCGCGTGTGGCGGTCAAGATTTTGGCTTCACCTCCACACCGGGTGTGTGGTCACCAACGAATAACAGTTCGAATTGCAATCTTGCCGCATTTAAGTTTGAATTGAATGAAATTCAAGCAATTATTTCAAATCCCACTACGGTAGTTTGTTTACCCAACCCCATACTTTTTGTGAATAACAGTGCAAATGGAAACATGTTTTTTTGGGATTTCGGAGACAATACTACGTCAACTGTTGTGAATCCATCTCACGTCTACCCGCAACCGGGAACTTACACAGTCACTTTAATTGTTTCGGATTCGAATTCTTGCTATACCCCCGATACGACGCAGTTGGATGTATATATTGGTGACTTTCAAGGAGGAGTGGTTCAGCCTTCAAGTGGTATTTGCCCGGGTACACCTATTCAGATTGAGGCATTTGGTGGCGCCGATTATGAATGGTCGCCAGCAGCAGTTTTGGATGATCCAACATTGGCCAATCCAACCGCCACAATTGATTCCACAACAACATTTACAGTAATTGTAAGTGACAGTTGCGGTATCGATACGCTGCAGCTAACAGTTGAAGTTTATCAAATCAATACGCAGATTTCAAATGACACCTCGGTTTGTATCGGTGAAAGTGTACCACTTTCAGCAGGTGGGGGAGTTTCATACAGTTGGACACCGACTAATTTTCTGGATAATCCGCTTATAGCAAGTCCTATAGCAACGCCAACAGTATCCACAGAGTTCTTTGTTGAAATAACGACTGCAGAAGGTTGTCTAGCTAATGATTCGGTCAATGTAAATGTATTCTTCAATCCTCCTATTCCTGTATTGTTAGATACGGTTCCCATGTGTTTCGGTGCATCGGTGAGCGTTACGGCTTCAGGAGGAGACTCTTATTTATGGTATCCCAATAGTAATATCAATACAACCACTGGACCATCTGTAACATTTAATCCTTTAAATGATTTCACCTACTATTGTGATTTTATCAATGCCTGCGGTTCAGAAACGGATAGTATTGTTGTTGATGTAATTCAACCTGAAATTATTGCCGGAAATGATACAATTGTTTGTCCTGGTGAAAGTGCATTTTTATGGGCAAGTGGAGGTGTTTCCTACAATTGGAGTCCTACGAGTACAGTTCAGCCTGATTTTGGAAGCAACGTCGTCGTATCCCCAAATATAAATACAAATTATCAAGTTATTGGTGAAGATATTTACGGGTGTTTTGATACCGCTTATGTTCAAGTGAATTTATTTCCCCAACCTTTTATTCAAACCATTCCGGATGTATATGCCATTTATGGGGATATAATACAACTTGGCGCAACAAGTTCAACTCCGGGTCAATACGTTTGGTCACCAGCAGAATTTTTGAGCTGTACTGCGTGCAGTAACCCAACTACATCTCCAAATCAAAATGTGATCTTTACGGTGAACTATACAGATTTGAATGGTTGTTCTGCTGCAGATAATATCGCTATCTATTACGATCCTTTGATTTATATTCCCAACACCTTTACGCCGGATGACGATGAGTTTAATCAGGGATTTAGGGTTTATGGTAGCAATATTGCTGAATTCACATTGGAAATTTATGACCGTTGGGGTGAATTGATTTATACCATTTACGATTTGGAAGATTATTGGGATGGTTCGTACAAGGGCCGGATATGTCAGGACGGTACCTATGTTTGGAAATTAACCTTTACAGATTTTC
>JBILIM010000001.1:0-24673 GCA_044349985.1 Crocinitomicaceae bacterium | reverse complement strand
TGTTGGTGAAAATTGGGAAAGCGATTTGGAATGTATCCGAAAAGAACTTTTTTCTCAAAAATTTATTGCTGTCGGCGAAATTGGAATGGATTTGTATTGGGATGATAGCTTTGTCAAAGAACAAGAACTTGTTTTCAAAACCCAAGTTGAATGGGCAAAAGAATTACAATTGCCTATAGCCATTCACGCGCGTAAAGCATTTGAAAACATTTTTAAAATTCTAGATGATATCAACGATGATAATCTTACGGGTGTATTTCATTGTTTTACAGGTTCCATGAATGAAGCAAAGAAAATTAGATCTTATGGCGGATTTAAATTGGGAATCGGAGGTGTGCTCACCTACAAGAATGCTCATATTGCTGAAGTAGTAAGGGATTTACCTTTGGATTTATTAGTTTTAGAAACCGATTCACCCTATTTACCCCCTGTGCCATACCGAGGAAAACGAAATGAGAGTTCTTTTTTAATACATGTAGCAGATAAAATAGCCGAACTCAAAGGGATCACCCGGGATGAAGTGGATAATGTAACGAGCCAAAATGCAATAGAACTTTTTAAATTGAACGTGTATGAAAATTAAAAAGCCTTCTGTTTTAATCATTTATACAGGTGGAACCATTGGTATGATTAAAGATCCCGCAACAGGAGAGCTGAAAAGCTTCAACTTTAAGCACATTTACGAACATGTGCCAGAGCTCAATAGACTTAATGTTCGTCTAGAAAGTATCAGCTTTGAACAACCTATTGACTCCTCTGAAATGACACCAAATCATTGGGTACAAATCGCTCAAATGGTCAGGGATAACTACGATAATACTGATGGATTTGTTGTTCTACATGGTTCTGATACAATGGCTTACGCAGCCTCAGCTTTAAGTTTTATGCTTCAAGGTTTACGAAAACCTGTTATTCTTACGGGTTCCCAACTTCCAATCGGAACCATTCGAACAGATGGCAAGGAAAATCTCATTACTGCCATTGAAATTGCCGCCGATAAAGATACTTCAGGAGAAGCAATTGTTCAAGAAGTTGCAGTATATTTTGAATATTCATTATACAGGGGAAACAGAAGTTCTAAAATATCTGCCAATCAGTTTGAGGCTTTTGCTTCACCAAATTTTTCAGAATTGGCCGTTGCAGGAGTTTCAATTGAGTATCGTAAGGACAAACTTTTCAGAACATCATTAACCGACTTACACTATTTTCCACAATTAAACTCCAGGGTTGGTTTAATGAAATTATTTCCAGGTATTCCCTTTGATGCATATAAAAATGTTTTCGATATAAGGTTCACTGAAGCGGTAATCATCGAAACCTATGGTTCAGGTAACGCTCCAAGCGATCCAACGTTTAGAACTTTGATTGAAGACTACCTGAAACAAGGTGGAATTATTCTCAATATTACCCAATGTGGCTCAGGTAGCGTGCATCAAGGTAAATATGAAACCAGCACTTATTTTAATAAAGCAGGTGTAATTAGTGGAGGTAATATGACGACAGAAGCAGCCATTTCCAAACTTATGCATATACTGGCTTATACTAAAGAGAAATCCGAACGAATTGAAAAATTAACTTCTTCAATCTGCGGGGAGATGGATTGATTAAATATCAAAGTACGATATTCACAATTTTTCCTGGAACAACAATCATCTTTTTAGGCGCCTTTCCCTCCATCCACTTCTGAACATCCTGATTATCCACAATCATTTGCTCAATTTCGGAAATGGATAAGCCCATTGGCAATTCTACTTTTAAGCGCATCTTACCGTTAAAAGAAACCGGATATGCAAAGCTTTCTTCCTGCAAATACTTCGCATCAAACTTAGGAAAAACAGCATCGCTTACGGATCCTTTTTGGTGACCAAGTCGGGACCACAATTCTTCTGATAAATGCGGAGCAAATGGTGCCAATAGTATAGTCAAAGGTTCCAAAACTGATCGGGAATGGCAATTTTCATCAGTCAATTCATTTACACAAATCATTAAATTCGAGACGCATGTATTGAATGAAAACCGCTCTAAATCATCCGTCATTTTTTTTATGGTTTTGTGTAGTGACTTCATCGCCGCCTTTGTCGCTTGCTCATCGTTTAGAATTAACTCGCCAGAATTATTAAAAAACAACCTCCAAAACCGGCGTAAAAAATTATGAACGCCATTTATACCCTTTGTATCCCAAGGTTTACTTTGTTCAATTGGACCAAGAAACATTTCATACATGCGCAAAGTATCAGCACCAAACTTTTCAATTAATTCATCTGGCGTTTGCACATTGTATTTTGATTTGGACATTTTTTCCACCTCATAACCGCAAACATATGTTCCGTCAGTTTCTGTTATAAATGTTGCATCCGAAAATTCAGAACGCCATTTTTTAAACGCTTCGATATCCAACTTATCATTGTCAACCAATGATATATCGACATGAAGCGACGTTGTGTCATAGGCACTTCTTTGATGGTAAGAAACAAATTGATTGGTATTTTTAATTCGGTAAACAAAACTACTTCTTCCGAGAATCATTCCCTGGTTGATTAGTTTTTTAAACGGTTCTTCAAAAGGAAGATATCCTTTATCAAATAAAAACTTAGTCCAGAATCTCGAATAAAGCAAATGCCCTGTTGCGTGTTCAGATCCCCCGATATATAAATCAACTTGTCCCCAATATTCAATTTTTGTTCTGGAAGCAAAAGTTTGCTGGTTTTGAGGATCCATATACCTTAAAAAATACCACGAACTACCAGCCCAGCCAGGCATCGTGTTATATTCCATATGATCGCCCCTGTACTGATCCCAATCTTCCTTCTTTGCGCGTGCCAATGGCGGCTCGCCATCTTCAGTAGGTAGGTATTTATCAACTTTTGGTAAAGTTACAGGTAGCTCGGCATCGGCAAATAATTGAGGCACCTCATTTTCATAATAAACAGGAAATGGCTCGCCCCAATACCTTTGTCTGGAGAAAACAGCATCACGCAAACGATAATTTGTTTTACCTTTTCCCAAACCTCTTTTTTCGATTTCCGAAATGGCCTTAACAATCGCATCCTTAGCTTTTAAACCACTTAAAAAGTCGGAATTCGAAATAGTAACTTCTTTGTCGACACAAGCTTTTTCATTCACATCAATAGCTTCGAAGATGTTTCTGATTTCTATGTCGAAGTGTTTTGCAAAATCATGATCACGCTGGTCTCCACATGGAACCGCCATTACAGCGCCTGTGCCATAACTCGCTAGGACATAATCACCGATCCATACCGGTACGGGCTCAAGTGTAAAAGGATGCTCAACATAAGCACCTGTGAACTGTCCTGTTATATTTTTCACATCGGCTTGGCGATCTCTTTCAGACTTTAGGCTGCTTGCTTTTTTATATGCTGCTACTTGTTCAGCAAATTCGCTCGTTGTTAATTTTTCTACAAGCGGGTGTTCAGGTGCGATCACGACGAAGGTTACACCGAAAATTGTATCCGGACGTGTTGTAAAAACTTCGATTTTATCTTCAGAATTTTTCAAACTAAAAAACACGGATGCCCCAGTCGATTTACCGATCCAGTTGCGCTGTTGTTCTTTAATTGATTCAGACCAATCGATAGTATCGAGCCCTGTTAATAACCTTTCGGCATACGCTTTTATGCGCATTGACCATTGACGCATTAATTTTTGCTCTACCGGGTGCCCTCCGCGTTCAGACACGCCGTTAACCACCTCATCATTTGCAAGTACAGTGCCCAAAGCAGGACACCAATTGACCCAACTGTCAGCAAGATATGCCAAACGATAATTTTGTAGAACCGCTTCTTTTTGTTTTTTGTCAAAACCATTCCAAGCCTCTGCTGTGAAAATTTCAGAATAATCTGTTACCGCAAAAACGTTTGAATTACCCTCCTTTTCAAAAATGGCGCACAATTCATCTACTCCTTTGGCCCTATCAAATTGCGTATCGTAATAACTGTTGTAGAGCTCCTTAAAAATCCATTGCGTCCACTTATAGTAATCGGGTGATGAAGTCCTCACTTCTCTGCTCCAATCAAAAGAAAACCCAATTTTATCCAATTGTTCTCGATACCTTTTAATATTCTCTTCAGTGGTTACCGCAGGGTGCTGGCCGGTTTGAATGGCATATTGTTCTGCAGGAAGACCAAAGGAGTCATATCCCATTGGATGCAAAACATTAAACCCTAAAAGTCTTTTGTACCTGGAATAAATGTCTGAGGCTATATATCCAAGCGGATGTCCGACATGCAGCCCTGCTCCCGATGGATAAGGAAACATATCAAGAGCGTAAAACTTATCTTTAGTCGAATCTTCAGTAACTTTATAGGTATTGTTTTCTGCCCAAAAGGATCTCCAATAAAGTTCTATTTCTTTAAAATTATATTCCATTATAAAACTAGGTCAAAACTGATCACTTCAAAGATAACCAATGCGCCTCGAATAATCAGTTGAATATTTTAATTGTTTCGGTTAAAATCGTATTTTTAGCTAATCAGATGAATTCAAAATTAAAGCTTTCCATCCCCTTTTTATTTTTGTTCTTGGCATTTGCTGAAAATACTTTTGGTCAAACAAGTATTGAAAAAGAACTAAAATTAGCAGTGAAAAATGCAAAGGGACTATCTAATATTTTGGATGCACAAATCGCATTAGGTAACTATTACAAAAATACCCAAGTAAAAAAAGCCGATTCTTTAGCTGCATTAGTTCTAAAAAACGGCAATAATAGCAACACTTTAGGTTACGCAAAGGCCTTGTTGTTTCATGCAGAAATCAGTGAAGTGTTAGGTAATCAAGAGGCCTTTTTCAAAGACATTGAAAACGCACTTCCTTTGATTAAAAGTATTCGAGATGAATCGTTTCTGATTTCATTAAATAATTATATTGGGAATTACTATTTATTGAAATTGGATTTTTTTAATTCGAGGCAGTATTTTCAACAAGCAGAAAAATTAGCTACAAAATCACGGCAGAATAACTTGATAGCAGAGACTTATGTTTATATGGCTTTGCAATATATGTACGAAAACCAAAAGGATTCCGCTGAATTTTACACTGATAAAGCACTTTCTTACGCACGAAGGTCCTCTTCAAAAGAAATTAAAGCCTATTGTCTAAACATTCAAGCTAAAATTTTTGATTATTTCGGTCAGATTGAATTAAGTGTTGCAAAGAACATAAATGCATTACAAATAGCAGCTGAAACCAATAATCTATATCAACTCTCCAAATTCAATCGTGAGATTGGAATAGCTCAACGAACCATATTAAATCTCGATGATGCGGAATACTACTTTAAACAAGCCATTGATTACGCTAAAATAATTCAAGATGACCGTCAATGGGCACTTGCTTTAACCAATTTAGGACTTGTTTATTTTGATAGAAAAGAATACCAAAAGGCCTTAAAAACGACCGAACAATCCATTTTTATTTTAGAAAAATTAAACGACATTAATGGCTTAGGAGAATCTTATAATAATCTGGGGATAATTAACCGCGAACAGAAAAAATTCATTGAAGCTGCATCCAATTTTAATCAAGCACTTGTTTATTTTGAAAGCACGAATAATAAAGAAAAAATTGCCGGTGTTTATCACAACGTAGGCACTGTATTTCAAAAACAGGGTAAATATAAAAACGCGTTAAATTATTTGGAAAAATCCATTCAAATTCGAGAGAAATATGGATCTAAAAACGAAATATATAAAACCTATCGGGTGATTTCTGAAGTTCATAAATCGCTTGGAAATACGCAGAAATCATTATACTATTTACAGCTATATCTGGACTATATGGATGGCAATACAACCATTCAAAGTGCTCGAAAAATTGCAGAGTTGAGTGAGGCTTACCGATCAGATCAAAGAGAACGTCTTATCTCCTCTCAATCCGATTCGATTTACAAGCAACAACAAGAAAAAACACTTACAGCAACGAAACTTGAAAACAGTCAATTAAGAAACAACCTCATGTTTTATGTGATTGTAGCATTGATTATCATTGCTGGACTCGGCGTTATTATAGGGTTTTACCGGTGGAATCAAGTAAAAATCAAACAACAACGAAAAGAAGCTGAAATGTCGCAAACTTTGCTTCGAGCGCAGATGAATCCACATTTTGTTTTTAATGCCATGTCCGTAATTCAAAGTTACATTTATGAAAATGACACCGTTAATTCATCAAAATTCTTAGTTAATTTCTCACGATTAATGCGACTGATACTCGAAAATTCATCAAAGGAATTCATACCTCTTGAAACCGAAATTGAAATACTCGAGAAATATTTAGCAATGCAAAAGCTTCGATTCGAAGAGCGCTTTGAATTTTATATTAAAATTGACGAAACCATTAATAAAGATTTCACGGTCATACCTCCAATGATTACGCAGCCTTTCATTGAAAACGCCATCGAGCATGGACAACTGCACACAATAGAAGGTGGTTTTATAAGTGTTTCTTTTAATAAGGTAAACGATATGCTTTCCATTCATATTGAAGATAATGGTATCGGCAGAAAAGGATCGATGTCAAATAAAAAAAGCAAGGCACACAAAAGCATGGCGATGCAAATTACAAGAGAGCGAATTGATAATATCAATAAAAAATACAAGACCTCGGGATCCCTTGATATTCAGGATTTTAATAAAACTTTGGAAACTGGAACAAAAGTATTAATATTGTTACCTCTTCGTGAGGAAAAACCTAATCTCTAAAACTATGAAAAAGGCACTGATCATAGATGATGAAAAAAGAACCAGAGAATTAATTGCTAAAATGATTGATTCATTTGGTTTTGACCTCGAAACGTATCCAATTGGCGAAAATGTCCAATCCGGTATTGACGCCATAGAAGAAATCCATCCAGATATCGTTTTCCTAGACATCCAAATGCCTGATGGTACCGGTTTTGATGTACTGAGATCCACTGAATATAAAAATTTTGAAGTGGTTTTTATTACCGCTCATGAAGAATTTGCCATTAAAGCAATCAAATTCAGCGCATTGGATTACTTGTTGAAACCCATAGACCCTTCTGAATTAAAGTCTGCTGTAGAAAAAGCTATCAAAGCCATTAACGATAAAAAAGATGATCGCCTTTTTGATACCCTTCAACACAACATTCAGCCGAATCAAAAACGGAGATTGGTATTAAAAACCCAAGAAAGTGTTCATGTCGTTGAGTTAGAAGATATCATTCGCTGTGAAGCCGATAGAAATTACACTTCTTTCTATTTAGTCGGCGGGAAACGTATTTTAGTTTCTAAAACACTAAAAGATTATGAAGTTCTTCTTGGTTCGCACAGCTTTTTGCGTGTTCAACAATCGCATCTGATTAACCTCAACTATATTGACCGATATGATAAAGGAAACGGCGGCTGTGTGGTTATGAAAGACGGTTCTGAAGTACCTCTGTCACCAGCCAAAAGAGAGTTATTCTTTAGTATTTTGGAAAACCTATAAATGAAAACTAAACAATACAGCCCTTTTATTCGATAGATACTATTCAATGTTCATTTCATGTTTTCATTCCGAAAAAAGATTTTAAATTCAACTTATAAAATCAATGATTTTTTAGTTTTTTGACATAAGGGATAGATACACTGCTTTGGGAGGCAGTTTTCATTTTCTAGTTTGAATAAGAGTTTAACAGTTCTAAATCTTTCCTTTATTGATAGCTGATTTTATCAGAATTAAAAAATCATTGAATTTATATTAATTTACTTCCCTTACTACTTGGAAGTTTGTTGAAAGCTAAAAAGTTAACTTACTACGCAAAAAAAGGCTGATGGGGATCAGCCTTTTTTATTTTCATAAAGTTTGAAATATTTGAATTTAGGAACCTGTTTATCGAAAAACATACAGTAAGCATTTGTGATAGACCATCCCACGCACAAGTTGACCATGATACTGTATGTTGTACCACTCTGTACTCAATTGTGTTAGGTATTGCTGTTTACTATTTGACGCTATCAGTACCGCGCAACAATTACAATTGCTTGACTTTGGGAATCAAGAATGGTACATTAGTTCTTAAAAGAAAGTCTACTAATTTTACCTTAATGCTTTATAATAAGCTTTTTGTTAACTGCTTTTATGCCTGAACCATCAATGGTGATAATATAGACACCTGTTTTGAAATCAGAAACATCAATAGTTTTCTGACCATTGTATAAATTTGTTGAAAGCACTTGTTTTCCTAACCCATCAACAATCCTGATGTTTGCGTCATCACTTGTTCCCAATGATATGGTAACATTTTCAGATGCAGGATTAGGACTCACTGTAATTACCGGATTTGGTTTAACAGAAGTTGTACTTAACGTAAAATTGATATTTAAATCTACCGAATCCAAATAATTACCGCTTACAACATCCGTCACATAATACCTATAAATCGCATAACTTGCATTATTAACATCGGGGGTAATTCTTGGCTTTAGTTCTGCTTCGAGGCCGTCGGTTGTTAGATGTGTACCATCGACAATTGTTGGAGCTGGATTTCCACCAGAATTAGGCGTTGAATAAACATCTCCTGATGCATTATAACATAACGGTGGCCAACAAATTTGGTCAATCCAAGAAGCAGGAACTGAAATCTTTTTTCGTGTAATCTTCCATTGTTGATCTGTACCTGTAGTATTGGTTACTTTGAATTTAACTTCATAAATACCACCAACCAAATCAGGAGACGTGCCGTAAAGATTCACAGAATGTGAACCTCCGGAAATATCTGCGCCGATTCCATTAACTTGAATAGAAATGCCATCACCCTGCCCGAAAGACTGATAACCTAAGGCAATAATAACTAAAGAAAGTACTAGTTTTTTCATATGTGTTTTTCTGTTGAAACCAATCTGAACATTAAAAATAAGTTTTTTTTCTCAGATATACCAATTTTTGAAAATGATCTAACAACATTCAAACCAAAAAATAAAAATATGCAGTAAAAAATGAAGTTAGGATTACAAGAATAATGAAGAATGAATAGTTGTCCAACCTTAAATTCTAATGTATATTTGAACTTGGCAAGTTTTTTGAAACGCCCGAACAAATTAAATTTTAAACCATGAAAAAATTATCTCTGTTTTGTCTATCTATTTTAGTTTCTATTTCTAGTTTTTCTCAAGAAACTGAAGCACATTCAAGTGATGTAAAAAAGCTTCCTTCAGTTGATTTAACGGATATGGAGGGTAATTCAGTAAATACTGGAGAACTGGGTTTTGATGGGCCTGTTGTTATTAGTTTTTGGGCAACATGGTGTTCACCTTGCAAACGTGAGTTGAACACAATACATGATTTATATACAGATTGGCAGGAGGAAACAGGTGTAAATTTAGTTGCAGTTTCTATTGATGATGAAAAAACCAAAAGTTCCGTGCCCGTTTATGCCAATGGTAAAGGTTGGGAGTATTTAGTATTACTTGACCCAAATGGAGATTTTAAAAGAGCAATGGGCGTAAATAATGTGCCCCATACCTTCCTGGTTGATAAAGATGGTAACATTGTATACTCACACAACAATTATGCTCCAGGTGATGAGAACAAATTGTACGAAGCCATTTTAGAAATTGCAAATAAATAAAGGTTTACATTACATTTGTATACCATTACTTATTTCATGAAAGTCAGTTTTTATTCTCTGTGTTTATTCCTAGTTGGTTTAAATACCTCTTTCTCCCAAATCAGCTCGGGAAACTTTACAGGTAACTTAGAAAGCACTTTCCAATACCTTCTTGAAGACAGTGTGATTAAAGCAACACAGCCACTTGAAAAGGGATTGTTAAATTCCTATATGAACGTGTTTTACACGCAAGGCAATTTCAAGGCAGGAATGCGTTTTGAATCCTATTTACCCAGAATACAAGGATATCCTGCTAACTTCGATGGTACAGGTTTGGGTATGCGATATGTAGGGTATGATAATGGATTTATTGATGTTACCGTTGGATCTTTTTATGAGCAATTTGGAGCAGGACTTTCTTTGAGAGCTTATGAAGATCGTGCCCTTGGATATGACAACATGCTTGATGGACTAAAACTGGTAGTGAGGCCGCATAAGGGTCTTGTAATTAAAGGAGTTTATGGCTATCAGCGCTATCAGTTTGTTGAAGGAAGAATTAATCACAGCCCTGGAATTGTTCGTGGCTTTGATGGCGAACTCAATCTGAATGAGGCTATTGGAAAAGAAAATTTCCTTAAAACCAAAAATGGAAAACAAATTCAAATTACACTGGGAGGATCTTTTGTGAGTAAATTTCAAAAAGATGATAATTCTACACTCATTCTTCCTCAAAATGTTGGCGTGTATGGTGGCCGGGCAAAATTGCGCTATGGTAAAGTATACTTCGACGCTGAATACATGACTAAAGGTCAAGATCCTTCTCAAGACAACGGATACAATTATAATCCCGGTCATGCAGCAATTGCAAACTTGGGTTACTCTCAGAAAGGCTTGGGTATTTTGTTTTCAGCAAAGTCTGTGGATAACATGAGTTACCGATCTGACCGAACCAAACAATTACAAAATGTCCTTATCAACTACCTACCTTCACTAAATAAAACGCACACCTACAACCTGGTTTCCTCTTTATACCCTTATGCAACGCAACCAGTTGGTGAAATTGCTTATCAATTTGAAGTACTTTATACGTTCAAAAAGAATTCAAAAATTGGTGGGAAATACGGCACTTCTGTTAATTTCAACTACTCGAGTGCCTACAGACCCATGCGCCACACTTCAGGTATAAACCCCTTGGATTCAACGGGCATTACATACAGAACAGGATTGTTTGATATGAGTGATAGCTTATATTGGCAAGATTTCAATTTTAACATTTCTAAGAAGTTCAGCAAGAACTTCAATGCCATTTTAAGTTATTACAATATCATTTTAAACAACGACGTCGCTAGTGTGACCAAAGAGGTTGGATTAATTAAGACCAATGTCTTCGTTTTAGAGTTGGGATACAAAATCAATTCTGAGCAGTCGTTGCGAGCAGAATTTCAAACCTTATTTGTAAACCGTCGCGATAGTTTAGAAAATGACGTAAGAATGATAGATTTTGGAAATAAAAACACTATTAATTATGGCGACGCCAGACCGGTTGATAAAGGCGATTGGGCGACCTTATTGGTTGAATATACCATCAATTCATCTTGGTTTGTTGCGCTTATGGATCAATATAATTTTGGTAATCCAGACAAAAAATATCGTGCACACCACCCCTATGCCACTGTTGGATATGTGCGAGAAGCAACTCGAGTTACTGCCTCATTTGGACGACAAAGAGCAGGATTGTTTTGTGTAGGAGGAGTGTGCCGTCCGGTTCCTGCCTCATATGGTCTTACCTTATCTGTAACACACAGTTTTTAAATCTCATTCAAAAATGAAAAAAACATTTTTCTTATTCGGTATCGTTTCCATTTTGGTTTTTGCTTCCTGTGACAAAGTTGACAACCCTTATCCTCAGGCAATAAATACAGATTTAGATACAACCATTTATCCCGGGAATTGGAGTGAATACCTTGCAAATGAATGGCCTGATTTTTCAACGTTGCCAAACGATGACCCACAGCGGAATGTTATTATTGAAGATTTCACCGGTCACAATTGTAGCTTTTGCCCGGCAGCAGGTGAAATTGCTCACAGTATACATGAAGCCAATCCTTCACGTATTTTCATAGCAAGTTTGCACGCATCGAATACGGTAAGCGGTATGTCCTCTTTTCAAGATACCAATAGTAATTTGGGGTATACCATACCTTTTTGGAATGGCCCTGCATTGGAATTAGGTTCTTTCTTTGGGAATAGTTTGCCCAATTCAGGTTTTTTTGGTAATCCTGGTGGAACCGTAAATCGAACAAATGATAACGGAGAATACTTTCCTGCCTCAGGGTCTTGGCAAACGAAATCAGATGCGGTATTAAACTCAAATCTAAAAGTCGCAATCAAAGCAAAAGTGAATTATTTTGAAACGCCAAAACACGGATTCTTTTTGCATACAGAAGTTGAAAAACTTGACAATCAAATCACAAATGATTTGGCGATGGTTGTTTACATCATAGAAGACTCGCTAGTGGGTCCACAAAATGTTGAAAATGTATTCACCCCAAACTATGTTCATAGAGACATAATGAGAGGAACTTTAGACGGCACAGCATGGGGTCGAGTATTAACACCTTCATTAATGACAAATGACAAGTATTATCTCGATTATAGCTATATTCTACCAAAACAGCTTGGTCCAGGTGGTGAAACAACTATTCACAATGCTGAAAACATGCATTTATTGATATACGTATACGATACAGCCACTTTGGAGATCTACCAGGTAATTAAGAAAAAATTCATTCCTTAGGCCAAAATTTGTTGATATATTTTGGCATGATTTTTAACAAATGTTGGTAACTCGCTAAAAGAGTTGTCGCTATTTTTAAGAAACAAAAAAGAAAAGTTATGCTTGAGTTAACAAAAAAGATTCTCACTAAAGTCAGCTTCGACGCCTTTTTGTTTCAAAAAGAATTGAACAAAGCACTTCGATGGATAACAGAACCTGAAGAACTCAAAAAATTCAAATCGTGGTGTATTAAAGAATTTGGAAAAGTTTATCCCACAATAATCAAAAGAACTTTTGCTGTAAAGTAAGGCTATTCAAAAACGATAAGTGTAGCGCCTTTTTCTACAACTTGATTGGATTGAATTAGGATTTCTTTTACTTTCCCAAAACCATCAGCCTTTAAAACATTTTCCATCTTCATCGCTTCGAGCGATAAAATATCATCTCCAACTTGAAGCTCTTGTCCAATTTCAATTTTCACGTCAAGTATTCTGCCGGGCATCGGTGCGTGAACTTCTTTTAACTTTTTGATTTTTGGCTTATCTAAACCCAGTGATGCTATCAATTCATCAAGCTCACCCATTTTCTTTAAATGGAAAACACGGTGATTAATTTTAAGTGTCAATTCGTTTTGCTCTGAATTATCCAAACAAACCTCTCCATTAAATCGTTTTCCTTGGTGTAAAATCGTGAAAAACTTTCGGTCGTGCCACTCAATTCTGGCGCCATTTTTCACTAAAATTTCATTTCCGTCAAATTTCCATTTTGAGCTCATCAGATAAATTTAGTTCCTACAAAAGTAAAATATTCAATGGCTCCTTTACAAAATGTATGAAGAATTGAAAATAAATAAGCAGATTTGTATCACATCATTATCTTTCCATTATGAAACGCTTATTATTTTACACACCTCTTATTTCCATTCTAATTGCTTGCGCCAAAAGGGATTTTTCTGAGAATGATACTTTTGCTGAAAACGGAGAAAATCAAGAAATTGAAGAGGGAATGTCTCCATTGGATTTTGATACGAACTCCGAAGACAACATAGACAACGTTTCTACTTATCGCGCCACTGAAACTGTTGTTACAGATTTAATTCATACGAAATTAGAAGTGAATTTTGACTGGCAAAAATGCTATTTAAATGGACTCGCTACCCTCACTGCTAAGCCACATTTTTATGATACGGACAGTTTGATTTTGGATGCAAAAGGAATGGATGTTTTGTCCGTAAAAATGAATGCTAAAGATTTGTCCTATACTTACGACAGTTCATATTTAAGAATCAAATTGGACAGGCTTTACAATCGGAATGAATCGTATACGGTTTCCATTCAATACACATCCAAACCAAATGAAAGAAAAACTTCTGGAAGTCAAGCCATTACATCAGATAAAGGACTCTACTTTATTAATCCTTCTGGAGAAAACAAAAACGTAATGCCACAAATTTGGACCCAGGGAGAAACTGAAGCGAGTTCCGTTTGGTTTCCAACTATTGACGCTCCAAATATTAAAACGACCCAGGAAATTTACATCACTGTAGACGCTAAATATTCCACGTTATCTAATGGAAAATTGGTTTCATCAAAAGTCAATTCGAATGGAACAAGAACGGATTATTGGAAACAAGATTTACCGCATGCACCGTATTTATTTATGATGGCGGTCGGTGAATTTAAAGTCGTCAAAGACACCTACACACGTTTAGATGGAACAAAAATGGAAGTAAATTACTACGTTGAACCAAAATGGGAGCCCTATGCAAAGGCAATTTTTGGGGAAACACCCGAAATGATTGCCTACTTCTCTAAACTGATGAATTATGAATTTCCATGGGATAAATACCATCAAATTGTTGTAAGAGATTATGTTTCAGGTGCTATGGAAAACACAGGCGCAGTCATTTTTGGTGATTATGTATACAAAACATCCCGGGAGCTTCTGGATAACAATGATCAGTCTACCATTGCCCATGAATTGTTCCACCACTGGTTTGGAGATTTAGTTACATGCGAGTCTTGGTCTAACTTACCATTAAACGAGTCTTTCGCAAATTATTCCCAGTATTTATGGGATGAATACAGATACGGTATTGATGAAGCTGATTATCAAGCGGGTAAAGAAGCTGATGGATATTACCAATCCGCTCAAATGCAAGGATATCATGATCTTATTTGGTTTGATTATAGCGATAAAGAGCAAATGTTCGATGGTCATTCCTACAATAAAGGAGGAAGAATATTACACATGTTGCGCAATTACCTCGGAGATGATGCCTTTTTTAGTGGAATGAGCCAATACTTGAAAGAAAATCAGTTTCAGCCTGCAGAATTTCATCAACTGCGTTTGGCATTCGAAAAAGTTTCTGGAGAAGATTTAAACTGGTTTTTTAATCAGTGGTTTTTGGGATCTGGTCATCCCGTGCTTAAAGTAAGTCAAGAAATCGATAGTTTGAACCATGTCGTGAGATTAAACGTAAAACAAAATCAAGATCTTGAAGTATCTCCTATTTATAAATTACCCGTTGAAATAGCTATTCACGATAATTCCGGAATTACACTTCATAAGATTGTTATAGATGAGATTGATGAAACGTTTGAGTTTACTATTAATGGAAATTTAAATTGCTTGGTGTTTGATAATCAACAGATGTTATTAGCGAAAATAACAGAAACCAAACCTGTTGAACACTATCAATATCAATATTACAATGGAAAAAGATTTAAGGCCAGAAAAGATGCACTCTTATTTGGAACAAAGGGCACAACAAAGGAAGCTGAAAAATTAATATTAGATGCTTTAAATGACCCTTTCTGGGGAATTCGTATGACGGCAATTGAAAAATGTTCCAAGCTTACCGGAGAAAACAAAAACGTGGCATTAGAAAAAATTAAAATACTTGGCACACAAGACCAAAATTCTTCAGTTCGTGAATCCGCTATAGCATTTCTTGTTTATAATTCTGAAAGTGAAATGGTAGAACAACTATTGGTTGAAAGATTATCAACTGACTCATCGTATATGGTTTTATCTTCTTGCTTGAGCAATCTACAAGAGCTTAATCCCGAATTGGCTTTTGAAAAAGCGAGGTCTCTGGAAAATGAAAATTCATCTACCATGCTTGCCGGAGTTGCTCAGATATACGGCTCTCTCGGAAATGCTGAAGAATTCAAATTTTTCCAAAGCATATTTTTACAAGGTAAAGTCATTGGTTTTGATGAAGTAGGAGCTATGAATGCGTTTACATTTTTTGTAATGCGCAATGTATATGATGTTTTGCAAGAGTCTATTGACATTTTCACGCACCTTAAAAATAACGGCGCATTTTACACCAAATTGTTCTTACCACAAAATGTAAATTATATTTTATCTGCACTTGATGAACAGCTCATTGAATTAGAGGAGGAGAAAACAGCACTACAAAAAACAGGTAATACCACTTCAACAGATCAATTGAATAAACAAATAGATTTTTTAATCTTAATGAAAAGTAAATACAATAAATTGCTCGATTAAGATTTAATCATTTTTAAACATTTCAACGAATTATTTTGTCTCATATATAAATATCAAGTATATTTGATTAATTATTCGTCAATTAGTGTTTAAAAATTTAGCGTTATGAACGTATTGAAAGTAGGAGATAAAGCTCCAGATTTTAACGGATTGTCTCAAAATGAAGAGCATGTGACCCTGGAACAATTTAAAGGGAAACGCATAGCAATTTATTTTTATCCAAAGGATAATACACCGGGCTGTACAACACAAGCATGTAATTTAAGAGACAATGATGCTTTACTAAAATCCTTTAATGTTCAAATAATAGGTGTTAGTGCGGATAACGTGCAATCACACAAAAAATTTGCTGAAAAATTCAATTTACCCTTTCCATTGATTGCCGATACGAATCAAGAAATTTTAAAATCATATGGCGTTTGGGGTCCTAAAAAATTCATGGGAAAGGAATATATAGGCATCCATCGTACAACATTCGTTTTAAATGAAAATCATGAAATTATTGGGGTTATTAATAAACCAAATACAAAAGACCACGCTGAAGAAGTTGTGCGTTTTTTCAAATAATTACCATGATCGTAAATTGTTTACGATTACCCATTATAAATTTGCAGTATAATTAAAATAAATAGGTACTAACCTTAAAACAATTCGATATGTCAGTTAAAGAAGTAAATGCAGAAAAATTAAAAGCACTCCAACTTACTATGGAGAAATTAGATAAAACGTATGGTAAAGGAGCGGTAATGAAATTAGGCGATTCTGCTGTTGAAAAAGTAGATGTTATTCCTACAGGTTCAATTGCATTAGATTTGGCTCTGGGCGTAGAAGGTTATCCAAAAGGAAGGGTTGTTGAAATATATGGACCAGAATCATCAGGAAAAACAACTTTAGCAATACATGCCATAGCTGAAGTACAAAAACAAGGAGGTATTGCTGCTTTTATAGATGCTGAACATGCATTTGATCAATTTTACGCAAAAAAATTAGGTGTAGATATAGATAATTTATTGATTTCACAACCAGATAATGGAGAACAGGCACTTGAAATTGCAGATAATTTAATCCGTTCCGGCGCAATCGATTTAATCGTTATAGACTCTGTAGCAGCGTTAACTCCGAAAGCTGAAATAGAGGGCGAAATGGGCGATTCACAAATGGGACTGCAAGCGAGATTAATGTCTAAGGCATTACGAAAATTAACTGCCTCAATAAATAAAGCAGGAACGTGTTGCATTTTCATCAATCAACTTCGAGATAAAATCGGAGTTATGTTTGGTAATCCAGAAACAACAACAGGAGGTAATGCGTTAAAATTTTATGCATCCATTCGTGTAGACATCCGAAAATCTACACAAATCAAAGAAGGCGATGAAGCAATGGGTAATCGCGTAAAAGTAAAAATTGTTAAAAATAAAGTTGCGCCACCATTTAAAAAAGCAGAATTTGATATCATGTATGGAGAAGGTATCTCTAAAGTTGGTGAAGTTATTGATCTTGGTGTAGAACTCAACATTTTGAAGAAAAGTGGTTCTTGGTTTTCATATGGAGAAACACGCCTTGGTCAAGGTCGAGATTCTGTAAAACAAATTATTGCAGACAATCCTGAATTAATGGATGAACTTGAATTAAAAATTAAAGAAGCTCTTGGATCAACAGTAATGAGCGTCCAAGACTAACTGCATATCGAAGGATGGCTGTCAAAATTGACAGCCATTTTTTTTATGACCGGTTTTGATTGCTTGGAAAAAATTATTAGAACATCCTATTTACTATTTACTGCTCACATAATTCATACAAAATTGGTCTAGATGGAGCAGCATCATTCTCAAAGGGAGCCGTTTGTAACTCTAAAATATAAACGCCATCCTTTATCTCCGAATCCACATAAACGAATTCTGTTATGGTGCGTTCAAAATTCAAATTATCAGGAACACCCCAAAATGCATGATGAAATAAAAGTTTGCCTCCATCCGATTCACGATCTACAGAAGGTAAATCTATAAGTAAATGTTTTATGGCATATTGATTAAAAAACGATATTGCCTCAGGCAATAAATAGGGCGGATTGGTGTCAGAATAATTCAATGCTTTTTTTTCATCTTGATTCGGATAAGTTCTCAGAACTATGGCTTCTACTCCTTTCTCAATCTCTAAATGTTGAAGTTGTTCGTGTGTAATTACCTTATCTTTTACCCCATACGCTTCATTATAATTTTCTTCTGGAAATACTGAAATCAATTGTGCCTTAAAAAAATACGAATCAAGTACTTTATTAACTGAATATACTTCTTTGGTAATATGCCCTAAGCATTCCGTATGGGTTAAATGTCCATGTGGGTTGAAAAAAATATTGCGGAAATTCACAACACCACCCAAAGCAACCGATCCAACAAAACCATTCTCCATTACAGGCGTAATCTCAGGATTTTCTAAATACCATGCTTTTAAATGCGGCCCCTCTTGCTTTAAAGATATAGAGATATCTATGGGTTTTGAAGTATCGAAATACAAGCTACTGTCAACAAAAAGCTTCATTTTTTGTTTAAAGTTATATAAAAAACAGGTAAATTAAATTTCCTCGTTTTTATTACCGTGGTAAATATATTTGATTTATATTTGCACTCAATATAAAACATAAAGAATATGAGATTTTTAATGATTGCAATTGTCGCTTTAGGATTGGTTTCTTGCGGTGGTGAAGAAAAGACAGCAGCTGAAAAGACAGCTTACAATTTAGATGCTAAAGCATCAACTTTGAAATGGAAAGGAAGTAAGGACTCTAGTTATTTTCACGTTGGATCCGTAAAAGTAACTGAAGGAAAAATTGAAATGGAAGGCGACAACCTTATTAGCGGGTCATTCAAAATTGATATGAATACTGTAGTTGCAGAAGACACTACATTGCCGGAAGATAAAAAAGCAATGCTTTCAACACACCTCAAAGATACAGCATTTTTCTTTGCTTCAAAATTCCCAACTGTTGATGTAACTGTAAGTGGATACAAAGATGGAAAATTGGCTACTACCATCAATTTACTTGGAAAAGAAATTAAGCAAGACATTCCTGTTACCTTAGCAATTACTGATGATGGAGTTGAAATTTCTGGAACGTTTAATTTAGATGTTACCGCATTAAATATGGAAGGGTTAAAGCCTTCAATGCCAGAAGATAAAGCAATTAGTCCAATCTTCGAATTTGATATGAATCTCCTTTTGAAAAAATAAATTTTTCAACTTAAATAAATTAAAGGATGGGTTACGCTCATCCTTTTTTATTTTCGTAAAATGAAAGCTCATTCTATTGTATTTGATTTAGGTGGAGTCTTAATAGATCTCAATTATCAACTCACCATTAACGCATTTGAAAAATTAGGAGTTACTGACTTTAAGACCCTTTACAGTCAAGCCAATCAGACTGGCATTTTTGACGCTTATGAAACAGGAAAGATATCCACTCAAAGGTTTATCAATGAAGTATTAAACTATGTTCCTGTTGCGTGTAACCCTAACCATATCGTTAACGCTTGGAACGCGATGATTTTGGAATTTAAAAAAGAGAAACTCGACAATTTAATTAAACTGAGAAAAAGCGTTAATCTATACCTATTAAGCAATACGAATGCCCTGCATTTAGATAAAGTAAAAGTGGCGTGGGCTAAAATAAGCTCAACACCTCTGGATGCCTATTTTGATCAAACCTATTATTCCCATCTCATAGGAATACGCAAACCATCTGTAGAAATCTTTAACCTGGTATGCAATGAAAACAATTTGACTCCATCAAAAACACTTTTTATCGATGACTCTATTCAACATATTGAGGGGGCCAAGCTTGCTGGACTAAAAACAATTTTACACCAACAGAACAGCAGTTTAGAATTAGACTTTATCTTGGCACAATTCAATTAACACCCCATCTGTTGATTTTGGATGTAAAAAGGCAATCATTTTATTGTCAGCGCCATTCTTCGGACTTTTATGAATGAGTTGGTAGCCTAGTTTTGAAAGACGTTCTAACTCCTTTTCTAAATTATCTACATCAAATGCGATGTGATGAATTCCCTTACCCTTTTTATTTAAAAATTGTGCTATTGGCGAATCTGATGAAGTCGCCTCCAAAAGTTCTATTTTCGATTCCCCTATTGCAATAAATGCAGTTTTTACCGCCTCACTCACCACGACTTCTGTTTTATAACACTTCGAACCCAACACTTCTTCGTAAATTTTCAGAGACTGTTCAATATTATCCACAGCGATTCCGATATGTTCTAATTTCCTAACCATAATTAATTTTTTATGAACTTTTCATTTACATTATCGAAATTGATATAATATGCTCCACTCAACAAATTGGAACAATCGATTTTAGAATCCAGCCCTTGTTTCACTAGGTTTCCATAGGCATCAAAAATTTCATACTGGGTTTCCGCTTCATTTCCATCCACATAGAAATAAATGTAGTCCTTTACTTTTACAGGACTCTTGGTGATTTTTTTTGCACTTGAAGTAAATTTCACCTCGGGGGAAACGCGTTTAGATCCTGAATGGTCTGTTTGACTTACTCGCAAGGTATTCAAGCCAAAATGTGGTGAAACACTAAATTCGTATGCATTCAAATTCGATGTTCCTTTACCTTGAACCTCACCTACAACTACCCATTTGTTCCATTTAAACTGCTCGATATGATACGTCAATTTTCCATCTTCCTTGGTCGTTTTCCAAATTAAATTGCCATTGTTATCAACCACAATGGATTCGGTTTCGAACGTGCTTTTTGGTAAAAGTACTTCAGGGTTCAATATTGTTGGAATGCAACCATCATTATGTTCAATTACAATAAATAAGGGGTCACCAATAGTTAAATTGAAAAATGAAAAATTTATTTCAAAAGCGCTCGAACCAATGGCTCCTGGTAAAACATCACCATTAACGGTAACTTTCGTTACACAGTAACCAAAGCCATCATCCGACATTGGGTTTTGAACGTATAAATTTTTACCCTGATAGGAGCCTTCGATCGAAAGTGCTGCACCAAAGGAAAAAAATTGATGAGTTAAAAAAATGGAAAGTAAAAAAACGTGTCTTGTATTCATAAGCATTCAACTGAAATTCTAAAAAGTCTATAAAACGCTTTTAATAATTTTGAAATACAAAAATTCACCATTATCCTGCATAAACCGCACATGATAAATGCCAACTTTCAATGAAGACGTATTGATTTCAGAAGTGCTTCCAATTACTTTTTCTGATAAAATAACTTTACCGGAAATATCCAAAACATCAACACTTGTTACAGCATCTGAACATTTAATGTATAAGTAATCCGTTACAGGATTCGGATAAACTAAATAATTTATTACGTCTTGAGTCAATCCTAAGCCTTCACATACAAAACATACATCGTATAGGGTGTTTTGATTCCCAAAAAGACTGATAAGCTGATACTCTCCGATAATTTCAAATGTTTCACCACCGTTCCAATTCACAGTATAATTTGTACCTATAAACTGATTTTGCGGGTTTCCCTGATTAAAAATAACTGTACCATCAACCCTTAATTCATTCAAATTTCCAGAAGAAAAAGTTAGCGTTCTATTGGAACATAGCGGACCAGCAACGTTTATTCCAACTCCACCTGAAAAGTGCATAACATTTCCAACAATACTATCGTAAGTATCGGCATTATCCAATTTGATATAATTTATCCAACCGTTTCCCGATGATGTTAAAAATGAGGACCCTACTGGAAATGAACTGTCATCATTTGTAACAAATTCTAGGTATTGTGTTGTGTATACGTTTAAATCCACACAATCCGTTTGCGCAAACACCGAATTGGAAAATAAAATAATTAATACAAAAAACTTTTTCATATCGGATTCTTATTTATTCTAAATTCTTTGGTTTTTCTTTTTGATCTTCAACCTCATTATCCCTAAATGCTGATGGCAAAATATCAGGAACTATTTTAACTAAAAGCGGCAACAATACCGTTCCACCAGGCAACATAAATATGGCAAGAGATGGCATTGATTTTACAATATCCTTGAATTGTGTTTTAACCAATTCTTTTTCCTCTTTCGTTAACTCCGTTGAAGTAGATTTTCTAATTAAACTCACAAGTTCTTTACTCTGCTTCAACTCAAGCGCCAATTTATCTTTATTTCGTCCAAGTATTTTTACCCACCTTTTCGAAAAACTTGAATATATTTTTTCAACCGAAGAGCTGTTTTTTAGAAGGGGGATTTTATTGTGATTATTTAAAATAAATTGCTCTGACAATGCCATTGAGCGATTCAATTCATTTTCTGAAAAATTAAGGTATTCTATAAGTTCCTTTAAAAATAAACGTTCTTCCTTTGCCGTATCGTGATTTGACATGATGACTAAAGTGGCCAAATCAAGAACAAAGTGCCGATACATCCAGTTTTTATTTGCTACTCCGCTAAGGTCTTTGAAATTCATTCCCTTATTAAATCTCCAAATCGCAACATCCTTTTGCGTTTCTTGAAGATTTGCGGAAGCTAAAAAAACCTTAAAAAAATATTCCTCTTGTTTTTCTACCTCTCCATCAGAATAGGCCGCCATTGTTATTATACCGAGTGCTTCTAGTGCAAGCGCTTCATAATTCTTTGATACAGGTTTTTCATCATTCTTTAAAAAGTCATTATAAAGGATAACATCGAGAAAAATAAAACAATTATTAATATAGTTTATCCATAAATTGCTTTCCAAAATGTTAGATTTAATCTCAATCCGTTTTGCAATAGCTGACTCTAAAAACTCAATATTGTTTTGTTTAACAAAAAAAGACTTCAGTTTTTTTATCGACGATGCGTCATGTTTATCATAAAATGCCTTTAAAGAACCGATAAAAACATCCTTTTCAAATGGCTTATCGTGATTATTTAGCAGATACGCCAACAATTGGGCTTCAAAAACAAGTATTTTCAACTTTTCATCCGTAGTCCAGTATTTATCATTCACTTCTTTAGCAAATAATAATTGGGTTGGATAGCCAAATATTAAACCCGTTTCTCCAATGTACGCATGTAAAAAAGATTCAAGAGAATGGTCTTCAGGCTGATCAAAGGAAAGCGATATAGTTTGATTGTTGACTAAGTCAAAATACTTGTTTATCCATCCTTTGGCGCCAGGTGAAAATGACATTTTAATTGTTTAGCGTAAATTTAAAATTAATATCATTTAATCCCAATTTATAAAACGTGTTTTAACCAAACGCCACTATCACTTCAATACATTGACATATCCCGTGTTTGTTATCTTTTTGTCATTTTCTTTCGATTTCATAAAAAGTGTCCAAACATAAGTTCCAGACTGAACCAACATTCCATTTGGCCCAACTCCATCCCATCCAATTTGCGGGTCTTTGGTTTCCCAAATCAATTCGCCCCACTTATTATAAATTTTTAAACTAAAATTGAAAGGATCTATTCCAGAGTAAAAGGTAGGTTTGAATGTTTGGTTGTGTTCGTCCGCATTTGGAGTAAACGAATTTGGAATGTAGTAAATCAAAGACTCTATGATTTGTACCCCGTTACAAACAGTGTCTGTGCATCCCTGAGCATTGGTCGCAACTAAACACACATCATAACCTGCAGGTTCTTCTGGATAGACGTGAACCGGATTTTCATCTCCGGAGTAAAATCCATCACCGAAAGACCACTGATAAATGGCAGCATTTTGAGACTGATTGGTAAATTCAATTTCCGGATTAAAAATCTCAACGGTTTCAGGAAAAGCAGCAAAATCGGCTATTGGGTTTTCACCAACACAAACAGCATTAGGAACAGACAGGGTTCCTACACAGCCATTTTCAGTAACGGTTAATGTTACATCGTAACAACCCGCCAAATTGTACATGGTTGAATCACCTCCACAACTAGTACTTGTTTGTCCATTTCCAAAATTCCAACTACAGGTGGCATTGGGTCCATAAGTTGGGCTTGTGAAAACTGCTTGATAGGGCTCACAACCTAGCGCAGTTGTAGGATTAAAAGAAACAAGCGGAATCGGATTAACGGTTATAAGAACTGATTCCGACTGATTTGGGGTTGTGCAACCATCACTCAAGGTAACCGTGTAAAGCGTTGTTGTTGATGGGCTAACGTTAATGTTCGTCCCTGAGCCAACAACATTTCCAGATTCATCCGACCAACTGTAAAACAAATTACCATCTCCTCCACTTCCTGAAGCACTAAGTGGCGTTGTTTCTCCATCACAAATGGTGTTCATTCCATTGGCTTGAAGTGTCAACGGACCCAAAACCTGTATGGAAATCGAAGCATTATCAGGACACGGACCACTTGTAATGTAGGAAATAACATGATTTCCTGGTCCTGCCACTGTTGGGTCAAATTGTCCTAAAGAAGCGTTTACTATACCGGGACCTGACCAAGTTCCTCCGGCTGTAACTGCCGAAAGTATAACAACTGGTGCTCCTAAACATTGAACGGGTACTGTTGTAATTGTTGCGTCATCTAAAGGATTAACCAAAATATCTGTAGTTTGGATATCTCCACAAGTTCCGGAAATGGCATAGGTTATGGTATGCGTACCTGCGCCTGCAACAGACGGATCAAATGTTCCTAAATTTGCATCTGTAATGCCTACACCACTCCAAAAACCACCTGGGTCAACAGCTGATAATGTTACGGAATTGGCATCCAAACAAAAGGGACCTACTGATGCAATAACTGCACTGTAGCTCGGATTAACAACAATTGTAGTGGTGCTGGTTCCACCGCATGTCCCAGAAATTGTGTATGAAATGGTATGTGTACCCGGACCAG